>JAPKZJ010000068.1 GCA_026393855.1 Candidatus Aminicenantes bacterium | reverse complement strand
GATGCGCATGGTGGTCGTCTTGCCGGCCGCGTTCGGTCCGAGCAGGCCCCAGATGCAGCCTTTCTCGACCGTGAAGCTCAGATCCCGGACGGCGACAAGATCACCGTATTTCTTGACCAGATGCTCAACTGCGATCATGCATAGGCCTCCTTTCGTAGACGCAGCCCGCGTCGCGCCGATACGAATAGAACAAGGCCGCCGAGCCGTTCGTTGCGGCGAGCCCGGCGGGACTTTCAAAGGATCATTATAAAAAAATCGGGCCGCCGGTCAATCCCGGGCTCGGCTTGATTTATAAAGCGGCCTAAGCCTAGCGATAGAGCCGGATGTAGACTGCGGCTCCCTGTCGGACGACGAACGCGCGATGGCCCCGCAATTGATCGCCGAAGCGATCCCCGGCGGCCCGGAGGCTTTCATCCAGTATCGGTTCATTTAAGAATTCCGCCGGCGCAAATAATTATCATTCTTGCTTGACATTCTAAAAAACAGGGGTGTATAGTAAGTTCACTCTAACTAATAATAATTGATAAAGCGAGATTCACAAATGGCCGACCCTACCAACCTCGAAATAGTGGTCGAATTGGCCAGCCGCCTGATGGCCGAACTGGAGTCGCAAGCGCTTGCCGACGGGCGTTTGGCCGAGCTTTCCATGCGTCAGATGTATTATCTCAACACCATCATCAGCATGGAAAATCCCACTTTTAGCGACCTGGCGCACGAACTGAAGGTGACCAAGCCTTCGGTGACGGCTATTGTCGGGACGCTGATCAGAAAGGGATATATACAAAAGGTTCAAGACCACGAAGACCGGCGAACATATCATATGATTTTGACGGCCAAAGCCGTAGATTTCAGTCGGAACCACGCGGACGTACACAAACGTTTGGCGGATTTACTGGCCGCGCAACTCGATGAGAGGGAAGTGGGACAACTGGCGAGGTTGTTAGGCAAAGCCTTGCAAGCCGCAAAACGATAGCTCTCTTTTTTGATCTATATAGTTGGTTTGCACTTGCTAATCAAGGAGAAACATTTGAAAACACAACTTGAAACGGCTCTTCCATCCCCAACCTATTTGGAAGCGGTCAAACGCATCGGTACGGGTCTGGCTTTCGTTCTCTTTCCGCTGGTGTTCATATTCGCCTTCGCGATTCATCCGGGCCTGTTGGCCCCGCGTCTGCTCGGGCCGCAAGAGCTGATCCAACGCGCGCATGGGGACAGCCTGTTGCAGTTTGGGCATGTGCTGGTGACGCTGAGCACCGGGCTTTTAGTAGTGATCGCGCTCAGGTTTAAAAGCGTCTTAGATCGCCACGCGGCGGGCTGGGCCGGGCTCGTCGGCGCGGCGCTGGCGATTTTCGGCGCGCTGATGCTGGCGGCGGACAAGGGGGCGCTGTGCCTGACGATGAGCGCGTTGGACACGTTACCGGAGGGCGTATTCGCTCAGTTTCTGCCGGGCCTGCTGGCGATGTTTTCAAAAGCGGGCTGGCTTGCGCTGCTGTGGGGATTTGTCGCCCTGCCGGTCGGGTTCGCGATTCAGGCTGTGGCTTTGCTTAAAACCCGGGCGCTCCCGCGCTGGCAGGGGGTCCTGTTCCTGATAGGAGTGCTGCTGGTCGGCACGCCGGATGGGATGGAAGCGATCAACTTGAGCGCGTCTTTTTTGATGGGGATCGCGCTGGTTCCTTACGGAATCAAGCTCATCGTCGATCGGCCCGAGCAAGGAACGAGAACGAACGGAAAACGATGAATCCCGACTTCGCCGTCGATCGCCCCTCCGATCTCCGCTCGCTGTTTCGCCCCCGCGGCCCGGTCAGGCCTTCATGGCGATGTAGCCGCAGTATCCGGCGCTGATCGGGCCCTGGGCGGGTGACTCCGGACATGCGAAGCATAGGGCGACGCCTTTGGCGTAGGCGCAACCGGACCGCCGCTAATCCGAAGCATGGATTTGGGCGACGAAACGCGACGGCCGGCTTATTGTTTGACCAACTCGACCCGCCGGTTCTTAGCCCGCCCTTCCTCGGTCCCGTTCGTGGCGACCGGCGCGAAGGGTCCGCAGCCGTGCGCTTTCAGCCGGGCGGCGTCGATGCCGTGGTCGCGGATGAGCGCCTGGAGAACAGACTGAGCCCGGCTCTGGGATAAGGCGAGGTTCGATTCCATGGAGCCGACTGTGTCGGTGTGTCCGACGACGAAGACCTTTAGCGGCGGATCGGCCTTGAGAAGCTTGGCGATCTCGCCGACCGCCGCGGCCGACTCGGGCTTGAGGTCGGACTTCCCGGTGTCAAAATAAATGCCCTGGATGGCCATATGCCCGTCCGTCTGAAGCCCCCGGGCCAGGAGCTCGGCCTTGGCCGTGATGTCCTGGACCATGGCCTCCTTCTGGACGATGGTCAGGAAATACTTGCCGGTGAACTCGGCGGCCAACAGGACCCAGACCTCCTTGCCGTCCTTGACCAGCTTCATGGTCGAGCGGGGCTTTTCACTCCAGACGACGGTTCCGCCCAGATTCTTTATGGCGTCTTCGAAGTTGCGCATGATCTGAAGCTCGCTGGGCTTTGCGGCGGCGGAGGCTTGCGGGTAGTAATTGATCTTCCAGAGATGCCCTTCGATCGTTTCGGTCTTGCCTTTCCCGACGGGGAAGGCGAACGAGTCGAACTCCTTCTCCGAGCAGCTGTGAATCCAGGACCCCGGCATCCGGTTGAACATCGGATGGTCCTTGCAATTATTTTCGTCCTTTTGCTGGGAGAATCCGGCGGACGCAAGCCCGATGATCAGCAGGCTGAGGATGACGATGAATGAGTTTTTCATGACGGCCTCTCTTCTTGACGGTAAACTTTAGTATAGCGCAGTCATTCCCAGACGTATACTTGATTCGGGTCCGAAGGGGCGCCTCTCGGGGAAGGCGGGGCTTCATAGGGAATTGAGGATGTGCTCGGGAACCGTCAGCCCTTCATGGCGATGTAGCCGCAGTACCCGGCGCTGATCGGGCCCTTGGCTGTGACCTCGCAGGGGAACTCCGGGCACTCGAAGCAGAGGACCTGTCCCTTGGACAGGGCGCATGTGGCGACGGCGCAAAAGGGGTTGGCCTTGGGCCGGCAACCGTCGGGCCCATTCGGGCACTGGCCGGCCGTCCGGCGGGGACATTTCTCGCAGGCGATGCCGCAGACTCCGATGCGCACGAGTCACATTCTTTCGGGCTTGCGGACGCCCATCCGCGCGCCCCGGATGATCAGATTCATTTTTATGCTCGTCTTTCTTCAGGATAGGACATCTTGTAGTATAACGCGGCCGGATCGGGACGCCAATTGTTAATAAGCGCACCGCTTTCTGCCAACTATTTGGCAGGATAAAGCGTCTTAAATTGTCGGGGAGGATCATCGCGTGAGGAAATATATCGCCGTTCTTGTCTCTACTCTCATTATCGCCTCGATCGTCTGGGCCCAAAGCGCCGATGAATTCATCCGGCAAGCGAGCCGAGCCCAGGGCCGGAAACAGTTCGCTCAAGCCGCGGCCCTTTACGAAAAAGCCTTCGCCGCCGGCTCCAACGACGCCGGCGCCGCCTACGATGCGGCCTGCTGCTATGCGCTCAGCGGCGCTCGGGACAAAGCCTTCGCCTTCCTGAACCAAGCCGGGGAATACGGCTGGAAGAACGCCGACCATGCCCGGAAGGACGCCGACCTCGAATCGCTCCGGACCGACCCGCGGTGGGAGCCGGCCCTGGCGTGCTTCGATAAGAACGCCAAGGGCGCGCAAGTCCTATGGGCTTCGTCTGTCTGGAACGCTCCTTACGCCCAAGAGCTGTCGGAAGAGCTCCGGATCGCCGGGTTGTCCAGGCTCTGGTCCGAGGTCAAGTACAATTTCGCGTTCCCCGAGAAGCTGGCGGCCCTGGACTGGGACGCTTTTTATATCAGCTTCCTTCCCAAGGTCCGGGCCGCGCGCTCGACGGTCGAGTATTACCGGGTCCTCCAGGAGCTCTGCGCCAAGCTCCAGGACGGCCATACCAATATCATCATGCCCCAGGAATACTGGCGGACTTGGGCCGGACGACCGGGCCTTCAGACCCGCCTCGTCGAGGGCCGGGTTCTGGTGAACAAGCTCTGGGACCCCGAGCTGGGGAAGCAGGGTATCGCCCAAGGCATGGAAATCGTCAAGATCGACGGGCTCCCGACTCGTCAGTACGCGGAGAAATACGTTTCGCCCCGCGAATCCTCTTCTACGCCGCAGTATTTGGACATCCTGGCCTATGAGCGGTCTCTGTTGATCGGGGCGTTCTCCGAACCGGTCCAGCTGACCCTGGCGACGGAAGACGGACGGACGATGGAACGGACTGTCCCGCGCCTCACGTTCCCCGCGTTAACCAAGCTGGCGCCTGACCCGCGGCCGGCGCCCTTCGAATTCCGGATTCTGGCCGGGAATATCGCCTGTGTCGCCCTGAACAGCTTCATGGACGATCAGACCGCCGATGTGTTCTTTAAGCATTTCGCCGAGATCGCCGCCGCTAAGGCCCTGATCCTCGACCTGCGGGAGAACGGCGGCGGCAATACCAACGTCGGCTACAGGATCATGGCCGCTTTGGCCAAGGAACCGTTCCTGGGCTCACGCTGGTCGACCCGCGATTACAAGCCGGCTTTCCGGTCTTGGGGACGTCCCGACCGCCTGTACGTCGAAGCGGCCGAACGGGAGCCCGTCGATCCAGATCATCATTATGCGGGGCAGGTGATCGTCCTGACGAGCCCCCGGACCTTCTCCGCGGCCGAGGACTTTCTCGTCGCCTTCGACCAGAGCGGACGGGGGACGATCATCGGCGAGCCGAGCGGCGGCAGCACCGGCAATCCCCTCAATTTCAGCCTTCCGGGCGGGGGAACCGGGCTGGTCTGTTCCAAACATGACGCCTATGCCGACGGCCGGGAGTTCGTGGGCGTCGGCGTCAAGCCGCAGATTGCGGCATCTCCTACGGTCGCCGACTATCGGGCCGGCAAAGACACCGTTCTCGAAAGGGCCGTTGCGGAGATCGGAAAACGGCCGTCGAAGAAGCCAGGGAAATAGTCCGGACGATTGTTTGGGGGCCCGGTCAACGAAACCGCCGCTTTCCCCGTCTAACAGAGCGGACCTGCGATTTTGTTTTGCCGTGGACTTCCGGGATGCAATTCGTATCATCCGGCGTCGCCGGCCGGCCCGTCTGGGTCTATCTATGGAATCGATCGAGAAAGGAAGGCCCCGTGAAAAGATGTGCCGCGATTCTTGTCTCCCTCCTCCTCATCGGCACGGCCGCCTGGGCCCAGAGCGCCGATGAATTCGTCAAGCAAGCCGGCCAAGCCTATGGCCGCAAGCAGTTCGCCCAATCCGCGGCCCTGTACGAGAAAGCCTTCGCCGCCGGATCCGACGACTACGGCGCCGCCTACGAGGCGGCCTGCTGCTACGCCCTCATCGGTGGCCGGGATAGAGCCTTCGAGTTCCTGAAAAAAGCCGGGGAGCTCGGCTGGTCCGATGCCGATCACGCCCGGAAGGGCACCGATCTCGAATCGCTCCGGACCGACCCGCGATGGGAACCGGTTCTGGCGGTCTTCGAGAAGAACGCCAAGTACGTGCAGGCGATGTGGGATTCGCCGGCTTGGAGCGTTCCCTATGCCGAAGAGCTGTCGGAAGAGACACGGATCGCCGGGTTGTCCAGGTTTTGGTCCGAGGTCAAGTACAACTTCGCCTTTCCCGAGAAGCTGGCCGCCCTGGACTGGGACGCCCTTTACATCCGCTTCATCCCCCGGGTCCGGGCCGCGCGCTCCACGGCCGAGTATTACCAGGTCCTTCGGGAGCTCTGCGCGAAGCTCCAGGACGGCCACACTTATATCATCATGCCCCTGGAATATTCGAAAACTCGGGCTGGGTGGATGGGCCTCCGGACCCGCTTCATCGAGGGTCGGGTCCTGGTGGACAGGGTCTATGATCCCGAGATTGGGAAGATGGGCATCGCCAGGGGCATGGAAATCGTCAAGATCGACGGGCTCCCGGTGCGTTCGTACGCAGAAAAATACGTGCTTCCGCTTAAATCCTCCTCCACGCCGCAGTACTTGGACATCCTGGCCTATGAGCGGTCTCTGCTGAACGGGGAGCTCGCCGAACCGGTCAAACTGACTCTGGCGACGGCAGACGGACGAACGATCGAACGGACCGTCCGACGCCTCTCTTTGCCGGAGATTGATAGGCTTGCGCCGGACCCGGCGCCCTTCGAATTCCGGATGCTGCCGGGGAATATCGCTTACATCGCCTTGAACAGCTTCCAGGACGATGCGACCGTCGACGAGTTTTTAAAACGCTTCCCGGAGTTCTCCGCGTCCGAGACCCTGATTCTCGACCTGAGGGAAAACGGCGGCGGCAATTCCAACATCGGTTACAGGGTCATGGCCGTCTTGGCCAGGGAGCCGTTTATCGGCGAGTACTGGTCGACCCGCGACTATAAACCGGCTTTCCGGTCCTGGGGCCGCCCCGATCGTCTCTACGTCGAAGCGGCTGAACGGGAGCCCATTGACCCGGACCATCATTATGCGGGGCAGGTGGTCGTCCTGACGAGCGCCAGGACTTTCTCCGCGGCCGAGGACTTTCTCGTCGCTTTCGACCAGAGCGGACGGGGAACGATGATCGGGGAACCGAGCGGCGGCAGCACCGGTAATCCGCTCCGCTTCAGCCTTCCGAGCGGGGGCGCGGGATTTGTCTGCTCCAAGCACAACACCTATGCCGACGGTCGGGAGTTCGTGGGAGTCGGCGTCAAGCCGCAGATCATGACCTATCCCACGGTTGCCGACTACCGGGCCGGCCGAGACACTGTTCTTGAAAGGGCCGTGGCGGAGATCGGAAAACGGCCGTCGAAGAAGCCAGGGAAATAATCCCGACGATTGTTTTCCGGTCCGGTCAACGAAACCTCCCCTTTTCCCGTCTAACAGAGCGGAGATACGGTATCATTCCCCCATGGACATCCAGGACGAACATCGAATTATCGAGCGCTGCCTGGCCGGCGATCTGGCCGCCTACAGGCGGATTTACGACCGCTATAGCCCGCCTCTCCTGCGGACGGCCCAGCGGATGCTGGGCTCCCCCCAGGAAGCCGAAGACGCCGTCCAGGAGACGTTCATGAAGCTGTTCCGGGGGATCGGCGGCTTTCGCCTCGGCGCCCGCCTCAGCACATATCTGTTTCGGATTTTGAACAACACCTGCATCGACGCGCTGCGCAAGCGGCCGCCGGCCGCGGCCGATGATGTGGATCTGGAAACGCTGGGGGCGATCTCCTCAAGCCAGGAGAAAGATCCCGGCTTGGAGGCGGCCGTCGATCGTCTCCCGGCCCAGATGAAGGCCTGTTTCGTCCTGTTCGCCGTCGAGCAGTTCTCCCAGGAAGAAGTGGCCGACATGCTCGGCGTCAACGTGGGGACGGTCAAGACCAATGTCCATCGGGCCCGCCGGAAATTGCGGATATGGCTCGGCTTCAATCCGCGGGGAGGCACATCATGATCTGCGAAAAATACGAAACTCGTCAAAGCGGAGCCATGGCCGAGGACGAATTCGCCCGGCATCTCCGGACTTGCGCCGCCTGCCGAGAGCAGGCGGCCCTCGACGAGCGTCTGGACCGGGAAATCGTTTCTCTCCGCCATCCGGTCGAAACGGAGCCTCTTTGGGGCCGCATCGAGACATCGCTGCGGGAGGAAAAAGCGCGCCCGGCGGTGGGCGCGGCCAAGGCCGTTCCCCCGCGGCGGCTCTGGACGGCTTTTTTCTGGCGCCGCCGGCCGCTCCTTATTCCGGCCGCGGCCGCTCTATTGCTCGCGGTTGTCTTGGGCCTCCTTTGGCTGCCGAAGCCGGCGCCCCCCTCGGGGCTTCTGGTCGGCGACGTCCTGGCCAAAGCCGAAATCGCGGAACAAGCGTATCGCTCCGCCATCGAGGCTCTGGAACGCCAGGCCCGGCCGAAAATCGCGTCCATGGATCTGTCGATGATGTCCCTTTACAGGGGCAAGCTGACGGTGATCGACGCTCAGATCGAAAGGTGCCGAACGGCCCTGTCCGAGAATCGGGCCAACGCCCACATCCAGCGCTACCTGTTGGCTGCGCTGCAAGATAAGCAACAGACCCTAACCGACGTGTTGGGGGCGAAGAATTGAATCGATCCATCAAGGAGCTGTCCATGAAAAACAAAGCCTTCTTTGTGCTTCTGATCCTGGCTTTTGTCGCGTCCTGGACGAATGCCGCGGCCCCGGCCGCGACAAGCGCCGAGCGGACAGGCCGGCTTGGCCCCGAGGCCCGCAACGTCCAGACCAGGAAGCTGGCCGCGGAATCGGCCTGCGGGCCGGGCCAAACGCTGCGGATCGACCCGATTCAGGCCCAGGTGACGATTTCGGCCTGGGATCAAGCCCGGATCGCGGTTGAGGCCATCGTCGAAGTCGGCGATTCCGACCCCGAATTCATCAAGGAATTCCTGGACAACGTCAAGATGACGATCGAGCCCGAGACGGCCGGATTGGCCCTGCGTTTTACGTCGCCCATGGATTGGGATCGGCGTCAAGCCGGCTCTCTCGGCAGAATCGGCCAGGCCATTCGCACCGGCCGCTGGAACCTCTCCTACGCGGCCCGGGTCGAGGTCCATGTGCCGGCCTCCCTGTCTCTGGACGTTCACAACCGTTTCGGCAATCTCGCCGTCCGGGGCGTCAACGGACGGATCGGACTGCGCAATGAAAGCGGCGAAGTTCGCGCCGACGGCTGCGGCGGCGAGCTGAAGGTCCAAAACAGCTTCGGTGCGGTGCGGGTCGTCGATTTCAAGGGGCCGGCCGACATCCGCAGCGAGAGCGGCGAGATCCAGGCCGAAAACATCGCCGGGAAAACCGATATCCGCAACAGCTTCAAGGACATCCATTTCGCGAAGATCGGGGGCCCTCTCACCGTGACCTCGGAAAGCGCCGGTGTCGTCGGGTCCGACGTGGCCGGAGATTGCCGGATCACTTCGTCCTTTAAAACGATCGATGTCCGCGGCGTTCAGGGCCGGCTGGATATCGCCGGCGAAAGCCTCGAGGTGACGGTCGACAACGTCTCCCGGGACGCCGCGATCGCCAGCGGCTACAAGCCGATCAAGGTCACGAACGTCAAGGGAGGCTTGCGCGTGATCGGCAACTCCTCGGCGATTAAAGCCGAGGACATCGGCGGCGAGGCCTCTCTTAAAAGCTCCTTCCAATCAATTGAGGCAGCCCGTATCCATGGCCGCTTGACCGTAGAGGGCGAATCGCTGGCCGTGACGATCCGGGACGCGGCCAAGGACGTCGACATCAAGTCGTCGTTCAAGGATGTCCTCGTCACCGGCGTCGGCGGTGCCCTGAACGTTCAATCCCAATCCGCCAAGGTCACGGCCACGGGCGTAAAAGCCGGAGCGACGATCAAGACCTCATTCAGCGCCGTCGAAGCCCGCAACATCGGCCGTGACCTAAAAATCGAGGGTGAATCGACAGCCGTCCTGGCCGAAGACATCGGTGGAGCGGTCACCGTCAGGAATTCCTTCAAGAATGTTACCCTGCGGGGGACGTCCGGATCGATTTCCGTCGTGGGCGAATCGAGCTCGGTCGATATCGATGCGATCAAGTCCCTCCCGGCCGGCAGTGTCATCGATATCAAAACTTCCTTCATGCCGATTCTCATCACGCTGCCGGCGGGGGTCGATTTTCAGGGGACGGCCAAGACGCAATTCGGAAAAATCAACACCAACACCCCCGTCTCCCTTCAGAATGCGGGTTCCTCCAACGGCCAGACCGTGCGGTTCGACAGCGGCACGGGCGGCGTCACCCTCAAGCTGGAGACATCGGCCGATATCACCGTAAAAAAGATGCCGGCGAATTCGAAATGAGGGGAGTCCAGGCCCTTTCCGCGCTCGAAGACAGGGACGTCACATCCGCTCGGGCACAGGGATGCCCATCAGGTCCAGGGCCCTGACCAGGACGTCGCGGGCGGCGTAGATTGCCAGCAGGCGGGCGGCCTTGAGATCCGGATTTTCCTCGTTGAGGATCGGATATTTATGGTAGTAGCCGTTGCAGGCCTGGCTCAAGGCGAAGGCGAACTTGGCCAAGTGATTGAATTCCAGGGCTTCGATTGAGAGCAGGACCTCGTCGTCGAATTGGGCGGCCAGGGTGATGAGCCCCCAGAAATCGGCCAGCTCCTGGGCCGGCAGTCCGGCCAGGGAGGGGGGATTCTCGCGGCCTTTCCGCCCGACGTCGTCGAGGGTCAAGCCCTCGCGCTCCTCCAGCTTGCGGAAGATGCTGTTCATGCGCACGGCGGTGTACTGGAGGTAGGGGCCGGTCTCGCCTTCGAAGCTTAAAGCCTCGTCGAAATCGAAGATGATCAAGGCGTTGCGGGTGAACTTGAGCATGAAGTAGCGCAGCGCTCCGCGGGCGATGTCGCGGGCTGTGCGGCGTTTGGCCTCCTCGGTCAGGCCGGGGTTGCGCTTGTCGACTTCGGCGAAGGCGTTGGCCTCGAGCTTGTCCAGCAGGTCGTCGGCTTTAACGCCCAGCCCTTTGCGGCCCGAGACCTCGTGAAAGGCCTTGCCCTCGTCCTCCGCCGCCACGACATAGCCCAGCTCCTTGAGACTGCGCGGCGAGAGGGCCACCATCTCGTAGGAGAAGTGGATGGACTTGGCCGCCTGGGCCTCGAACTTGAGCGCCCGCAGCCCTTGGACGACGACTTTTTGCAGGTAGGACTGGCGGGTGTCGATGACGTTGTAGACCTTGGTTCCGCCGCCGAAATGGATGTCGCGATCATTCGGAGAGGCGGAGCTCATCCAGATCGTCCGGCCCTCGTCCTCTTCGAACGGCTCATAGTAGAAGTCCTGTTCCAGGAGGCCGAACTTCCACATCTGATAGGCGATGTCCTTGCCGACATAGGTCACGGTGCCGTTGGAGCGAACGATAATCTTGTCCTTGTCCTCCTCGTCCTCCAGGCGCATGACCCAGCAGCCGGCGTTGGGGCCTTCCGAGGCCAGGGTGATGGCACCTTCTTGTTTAAGGCGGGCAAAGGCCTTCTCCCAGAACCGAAGGCCCAGGATGCTGCTCTCGCAGGGCAGGACGTCGTAAGTCGCGCCGATCCGCTTCATGGTTGCCAGGTGGGCCCGCAGGATGCGGTGGGAGACCGCCCGGGCCATGGCCCCGGCTTCGCCCTGGCCGTGCTCGACGGCCTTGAGGATCTCGGCCTTGCGGGCTTGGGCGGCGGGGCTTTTCTCGAGGAAGGACGCCGTCTTGGCGTAAAGGTTCCAGCAGTAGAAGTCGAAGCGTTCGATCGCGTCGAGGTCGGCCAGGGTTTTCTTCTCGATCTCCAGGAAGCCGTAGACGACGTCGACGACCTGGACGCCGGTGTCGTCGATGTAGTTCTGGGCTTCCACGGCCTCGCCCTTGAAGCGCAGGCAGCGGACCAGCGTGTCGCCCAGGCAGGTATTGCGGAGATGGCCGATATGGGCGGCCTTGTTGGGGTTGATATTGGTGTGTTCGACGATGACCTTGCGCTCGGCCGGGCGGAGAGCGGTCGTTCCGGCGGCGGCCAAGCGGGCGGCCAGAAAGGCGTCCTTGTCCAGGAAGAAATTGATGTAGCCGGCGCCCGCGACTTCCATCCGCCATCATCTCTTGGGCCAGGGCCCGGGGATTGAGCTTCAGGCGCTTGGCCAGCCCGAAGGGGAGGGTCAAGGCCAGGTCGCCCATCTTGGGCTGGGGCGGGACGATGAAGTCGATGTCGTCGAGTCCGACGGGGTAGGCGCCGATGAGGGCGTCGCCGAGCCGGGCGCGGAGAAGGCTCTTCGTAGTGTGCATGGCCGCAACATTATATCAGAAGCGCGTGTAAAAAATCCTTTGTCTTTCCCCCCGCGACTGTGGTTAACTATCCCATTCTGCCGAGCTAATCCGAGGAGATTCTAATGAAGAAAACAGTCGTCCTACTCTTGATCGCGGCCCTGGCCGCCGTTTCCTGCTCCCCCAAGAAAGTCGAAGGGACCAAGCTGGTCCAGGGCACGCCGGCCTATCAGCTGGCCAAGGATCTGGCCGCTATCGTCCCGGAATTCGATCCCGACAAAAACGCCGTGCTGGTCACGGCCAAGGGCTTCACGGTCACCGTAGGCGACGTCGTCGAGGTTATTCAGGGGACCATGGGCAATGGGACTGCTCAACTCAAGTCCATGCCCGCCGCGCAATTGAAGCCTGCTCTGGGCCGGGCCGCCGTACAGGTGGGCGAGCGGACGCTCTTGCTGGCCGCCGCGGCCAAAGCCAAGGTCGCGGTGACCCCCGAAGAGCTCAAGAAGGCCATGGACGACCAGTATGCAGGCTCGGGTGGCGAAACCCAGTTCTTGGAAGCCCTCAAGACCAACGGCGTCAGCCTGGATTTCGTCAAGAAGACGATCGGCGACGATCGGCTGATCCAGAAGTACTTCGAGACTCAGGTCTTCGCCTCGATCAAGGTCGCCGATGAAGACCTTAAGAAGGCTTATGCCGAAGACAAGACCGCCACCGTGCGCCATATCCTTTTGTTGACCCAGGATAAGAAAGACGCTGAGAAGGCCGAGATCCGGAAGAAGATGGAAGGCATCCTGGCCCGAGCCAAAAAGGGCGAGGATTTCGCCGCCCTGGCCACCGAGCTGACCGAGGACGCCGGCTCCAAGCAGACCGGCGGCCTGTATGAGGACTTCCCGCGCGGCAAGATGGTCAAGGCCTTCGAGGACGCGGCCTTCACCGTGCCGGTGGGCCAGATCAGCGATGTCGTCGAGACTAACTACGGCTTCCACATCATCAAGGTCGAGAACCGCAAGAAGGAAACGGCCCCGTTCGAGGAGGTCAAGGCCCAACTGACCGAAAGCCTCAAGAACCGGATGCAGGCGGCCGCCTACGACAAGCTGATCACCGATCTCAAGGCCGCGGCCAAGTTCACCGAAGTCAAGAAGTAAGCTTCGGTTTGCGGGCCAGGACGACGACGGAGCTCCCGAACGGCAGGCGACGGCGGGAGGCCCAACGGCCCTCCAGGCCGAGCAGGCCGCCAAGGACGGCATTGATTGGGCGGGCGGTGGGGGCCAGGTCGGAACGAGTCTCCATCTCCGGATGCCGGGCGGCGCGCCGGCGCTCGACTCTCCGCTTTAAATAAACGGCCGGGAATGTCGTCATATAGAAATAGGTGGCGTGAACGGGTTGCAGCCCCGCCGCCTCGCATTTGGCCACAAGCTCCCGCCTGGTGTAGCGGCGGGCTCCGTGCATGGCCGCATCGTGCGGGCCGCGCAGGAAATCGAAAGCCGAGTCCATGATCAGGACGTATCCGCCCGGCTTTAAGATATGGAACGCATCCCGCAGTACGGCCGCATCATCGGTCACGGCCTGGTGATAGAGGACGTCGAAAAAGGTCACTAGGTCAAAGGCATCTTCCCGGTAGGGGAGCCGATTGACGTCGGCGCGGACAAGGCCATCCAGTCCGCGCTGACGACAGAAGGCCAGCGCTTCAGTGGCGAAATCGCAGCCGGAGACGCGACCGAAGCGGGCCATCCCGGCCAGGTTGATGCCCGTGCCGCAGCCCGCGTCCAGGATTCGCGGGGAGCCGTCGCGTGGCAGGGCGCGTCCGAGAATCCGAAAGGCCAGGCGGCGGCGCGAGCGGAACCACCAGTGCCGCTCCTCGAGCTCGAAATGGGCTTGGTATTCCCGGGCTTCCATCAGCGATAAATTATCATATTCGCTGCGGTGCCGTATCTTTTTTCTCGCGCCGC
The DNA here is from genome assembly GCA_026393855.1 of Candidatus Aminicenantes bacterium. Classification (NCBI taxonomy): domain Bacteria; phylum Candidatus Aminicenantota; species Candidatus Aminicenantota bacterium. The sequence goes on along the minus strand of JAPKZJ010000068.1, from coordinate 96,071 downwards.
GGCCGCGCGCCGGCTCGTTCCCGTTGGAGGAGAGGGTTGTCGGTCGCCTTCCTGTCCGCAAGCGAAGAGACCGCTGATTGCTATGCCAGAATCTGGTCCGCCCTGCGCCAAGCCGGACGGCCGATTCCGATCAACGACGTCTGGATCGCCGCCCAGGCCATGGAGACGGGCTCGGTTCTGGTCGCGTTCGACGCCCATTTCGCCCAGGTTCCGGGACTGCGGATCTGGGAACAATAATACCGGGGATACTCGGTTTGACTTTCTCACGATAGGCCCTTTAAGATGGCGGGCGGTTACCGCCCATGCCCATCGAGGAGCCCCTATGAACATCCCCGACTCGAGATTTCGCTCGATCCCCGCTTTTTCCTTGGCTTTGATCCTGGCCCTCTCGGTAGGACTTGCCGCGCTCCCGCTGACGGCCCAGGCCCCGACCGCAGCCAAGAAAGCCATGACCGTCGATGATTACGCGAAATGGCGGACGATCTCCGGTCAGGCGATCTCGGCCGACGGGAAATGGGTCGCCTACATCCTCGAGATCACGAACGTCGCTCCGGCTGAGACCAAGCCTGTCCTCCACCTCCTGAACCTCGAGACGAATGCGGAGGTGACTGTCACCGACGCTTCAGGTGCGGTCTTCTCGCCGGATTCGAAGTGGATCGCCTACCAAGTGGACCCCGGCGCCGCCCAACGGGCTCGGGCCGGCCGCGGCTCCTCCGGGGGGACGTCCCCGGCCACCCCGGGGGCGATGGCTCCCTCGCCCGCCCCGGCCGAAGCGCCCGCCGCCCAAGTCGGCCAGGGCGGCCGCGGCGGGGCTGCGGCGGCGATTCCGCCGCGCCGGGTCGAGCTGCGCAGCCTATCGACCGGCGAAGTCCGGTCATGGCAGGACATTGGGACCTTCGTCTTCGCCCCGACGTCTACGCATCTCGTCCTGCGCCGTCGCGAGGGCGAGGCGGCCGCCCCCGCGGGCCAGAGAGGAGGCGGTGGCGGACCCCAAGCGGCGTCCGGTGTCGCGGTCCCCGGCGCGTCCGCAGGGTTACGCGGGCTTGACGCCATCCTGCTTGACCTTGGCTCCGGCCGCCACCAGCTCCTCGGCAGCATGGGCGACTTTGCCTTCAACCGGACCGGCGAGCTGCTCGCCTACACCGTAGAGGCCGGAGTGAAGGACGGTAACGGCGTTTTTGTCTTCGACGCCCGTTCCGGGCGCGCGATACCCCTCGACAACGATGCCAAGAGCTACGGCCGGCTGGCCTGGAGCGAGAGCGGGAAGGCCCTCGCCGTGCTCAAGGGCGTCGAGGTGGAGAAGATGCGCGAGAAGAAGAACGTCCTCCTCGCCTTTCCGGACGTTCCCGCGGCGCTGAAGGATGGGGCGAGCGTTCCCGCTCCTGTCGTCCTCGATCCCGACAAAGCCGAAGGCTTCCCCAAGGGCTGGGTCGTCAGCGACCGGGCTGCCCTGGCCTGGAGCGAGGACGACCGGCGGGTCTTCTTCGGGATCAAGGAGCAGGTGCCGGCCCCCGACCCGGCCCGCAAATCCACGGACGAAGCCCCGGATGTGGACGTCTGGAACACGGGCGATGAGAGGGTCTTGTCCGCCCAGATGGTCCGAGCCGAGCAGGACCGAAATTTCACCTTCCGCCAGGCCTTCGACGTCGCCGCGAAAAAGCTCATCCGCCTGGCGGACGAGACGATGCGGGATCTGACGGTCGGCCCGGACGGCAAGTGGGCCGTCGGATTCGATGAACGCGCCTATATCCGGAACGAGAAGATCCTGCCGACCGCGGACATTTACCGGGTCGATACGACCACCGGCGAGCGGACGCTGATCGTCAAGGGCCAGCTTACCGGCAGGCACGTCTTCGGCATCACCCCGCACGGAGCGCACTTCCTCTACTGGAAGGACGGCCGGATCATGGCCTATGATCTCGCTGCGGGCACGTCCAAGGCGCTCGGCACGGTCGGCAAATCGGGTTTCGCTGACCTCGAGTACGACCACCCGGGGACAAAGCCGTCCTATGGCATCGCCGGCTACACCAAAGACGGCCGGGCGGTCGTCGCCCAGCACCGCTACGACCTGTGGCTCGTACCGCTGGACGGCTCCGCCCCCAAGAATCTGACCAACGGCGTCGGGGCGAAGGCCGAGATCCGCTTCCGTATCCTCCGCCCCGAACCGGCGGACCCGATCGTTCCGCGCTTTGTCGGCCCGCGGAACACGATCGACCTGGACAAGCCGGTCCTGCTGTCGGCGTATGGGGAGTGGACGAAGAAATCGGGCTACTATGAGCTATCCGGCGGCGGCTTGAAGGAGTTCGTTTTCGAGGACGCCTCCTTCGGCAATCCCGTCCGGGCCATGAAGGCGGACACCTTCCTCTTCACCCGCCAGACATTCGTCGAGTTCCCCGATCTGCGCGTATCCGGGCCCGGCTTCAAGGACGCCCGGAAGATCTCCGACGCCAACCCGCAGCAGAAGGACTTCCTGTGGGGCCATCGGCGCCTCTTCGACTTCACGAACAAGGATGGCGTCCGCCTGCAGGGCATCCTGGCCGTCCCGGACGACTATAAGCCGGGCGAGAAGCGGCCCATGATGGTCATGTTCTACGAGAAGAACTCACAGAACATGCACGTTTACAGTGCCCCGGCCTTTCTCCCCAGCATGGGCCGGATGCCGGTCCAGGCGGTGAGCGATGGCTACATCACCCTGCTGCCGGACATCCATTTCCGCACCGGCTCTTCGCACACCGACATGCTGGAGTGTGTCGAGGCGGCCACCCGCAAGGTCATCGAGATGGGCATCGTCGATCCCAAGCGCATCGCCGTCTCCGGCCACAGCTACAGCGGCGAGGGCGCGGCCTTCATCGGAACGATGTCCAAGATGTTTGCCGCCGTCGGGATGGGGGCCGGCGTCGTGGACCTGACCAACGATTTCAGCATGCCTTGGGGCTGGGGATACGGATACCAAGGCGGGAGCGGCGAGACCGCGTTCAATTACTATCTCTATGACCAGGGCCGCTGGGGCTTTTCACCCTGGGACCAGCCCGATCGGTACCGCAACGAATCGGCGCTGACCCATGTGCCCCAAGCGACCGCGCCGTTCCTGATTATGCACGGGACGTCCGACCCGACCGTCGGGTTCATCAATTCGCTCGCTTTCTACAACGCCCTCCGCTACCACGGCAAGAAGGCTGTGCTGCTTGCGTACCCCAACGAAGGGCACGGCCTGCGTGGGATGGCCAACCGGAGGGACCTGACCACCCGGTTCTTCGAGTTCTTCGACCACTATCTCAAGGGCGCGCCGGCGCCGAAATGGCTGACCGATGGCGTGCCCTATATCAAGAAAGGGGAGGCAGCCTCGAAATAAGCCGGGGATTCAGCACCCGGCCTGGATGTCCTTGACGGCCTGGGCCACGGCTCTCATCTGGGCCGGCTTGAGGGCCAGCCCGGAGGGCAGATAGAAGCCCTTCCGCCCCAGCTCCTCCGCAATGGGGCAATCCACGTCGGCGTAGTCCGGATCGTTTGCAAATACCGGCTGATACTGAACGGGGACGAAGAACGTCCGGGAGTCGATGCCCCGTTCCTTGAGCTTGGCCATGAGATCTTCACGCGACATCCCGAAGCCGTCCTCGACCACGACGGCGTACATCCAATAGACGCTCCGGGCCCAGGGCTTCTCCACCGGCAGGGTCAGCCCGGGGATGCCGCCCAGCAGGCGGCCGTAGGTGTCGGCCATTTTTCTTTTAAGGGCGATGAAGCGATCGATCTCTTCGACCTGGGCCAGGCCGATGGCGGCCTGGACGTTGGTCATGCGGTAATTATAGGCCAGCTCGGTGTGCAGGAAGCGGCGGCCCGGCGCATGGGCCAGGTCCTTAAGCCGGCGGGCCCGCTCGGCCAGGGCGTCGTCGTCGGTGACGATTATGCCGCCTTCACCCGTGGTGATGATCTTGTTGGCGTAGAAGCTGAAGCAGCCGATCCGGCCCATGGCCCCGCAGAATCGCGGGGCTCGGCGGCCGCCCGGATAGAAGAGCGCCCCGTGGGCTTCGGCGGCGTCCTCGACGACGGTCAGGTTGAAGGCCTCGGCCAGTCCGAGAATCTCGTTCATCGGACAGGGGTGTCCGTAGAGATGAACGGGCAGCAGGGCCTCCACGCGCCGGCCGGTCTTCTTATTGCGCAGGGACTTGGCCCGCCGGTCATAGCGGCACCCCTTTTTGAGGAACGTTTCCAACCGGTCCGGGTCGAGGTTGAAGGTCTCCCGGTCGACGTCCAGGATGACCGGCTTGGCGCCGGTATAGAGGACCGCATAAGGCACGGCGATCATCGTCTGCGAGGGGATGACGACTTCGTCCCCGGGGCCGATGTTCAAGGCGGCCAGAGCCAAGTGGAGGGCGGTCGTGCCGCTCGTCGTCGTGACGGCGTGCTCGACGCCGAGATATTCGGCGAAAGCCGCTTCGAACTTGCCGATGTAGGCGCCGGCCGAGGAGATCCAACCCGTTCGGACGCAGTCGGAGACATAGCGCAGGGTGTTCTTGGCCAGCCGCGGCTCGTTGACCGGGATCATCAAAAGAACTCTTTGTCGTCGAACCCGGCGTAAGGGCCTTGCTTGACCTCGATCATCTTGCAGGCCTCCAGCACTTTGACCAGGTGACCGCCCCGGGCCAGAAGGACCGCGTCGCCGGGATGGAGGAGGAAGGACTTGATCTTTTCCCCCTCGTCGGTGCAGATCTCCACCCGGACCTTGCCTTCCAAGAGGAGCAGCACCTCCTGCGTTCGGAAAATCTCCCGCTTGACCAGCTTGTGGCGGTGGCGCTTGACGACCTTGCCCTTGGGGTGGACGAGCAGGCCCAATTGCTGGGAGAACTCGCCCGGAGTGAAAAACGTCGGCCCGGGCGCGGTGTAGCTTTTCCGCAGGACGATGGCATAAATCTCTCCGTCCCTCTCGATCCTGGTCAATCCCTTTTTCAAGTGTCCCTCCTCTCTTCCTCTCCGGTCCCTGCCGTCCGGGGTCAACGGATGCGGGTGAAACGCAGCTTGATGGTCAGCCAGACGTATTTCCAGCCCTTGCGGAGGAAATCCCCGAGTCGCTGGCCCGTCTTGCCCACTCCCGTTCGCCGCTCGACGCACAGATAAGGGCTTTCGATCACCTTGTATCCGAGCTTGCGGGCCCGGTAAACGAGGTCGATGAAATATTCCCCATAGCCGCCTTTCAGTGGAATGCGCCGCAAAACCTCGCTCCGGGCGGCGATGAAGCCCGATGTGTAGTCGTGGAAGCCGCGGCCCAGGACGCGTCGGACGAAGCCGTTGAGCGTCCGGCTCATGAGGTAGGCCATCAGGGTGTCGCCCGAGCCGTGGATGATCCGGACCCCGCCGCCCTCGACAAAGCGGCTCCCGACCGCAATGTCGGCGCCGGACGAGATCTCGGCCAGCAAATCCTCGACCTTGGCGGGCGGCATGGAAAAATCGCAGTCCGCCCAAACGATGATGGCCCCTTCGGCGGCGGCGATCCCGGCCCGTAGGGCGGACGTCAAGCCGCGCTCCATCGTCCGGTGGATGAGCCGCAAGTTCGGCATCGGGAAGACGACGGACACATCCCTCATAGATTGCGCCTCTGCTCCATTCGGTGCCCGGGTATTGTACCTAGAGAAGGGGCGGAAATCCACTCCAGCGGGGAAGCCCCGCCGGGGCCGTCGCGGCGGCTACTTGGCCGCCGATTCCCGCTCGTTTTTCCAGAGTCCGTGCAGGTTGCAGTGCTCGAAGGCGACAAGCTTGGCCGGCAGCGTCTTGAGCGCGAAGACGGCCTCGGGCTTCGGGTCGGCCGGGGTGAACTCTTTCCGGCCGAGCACGGCCCCGTCCCCGTCCTGGAGCCTGATCCATTGGATGAAATGGAGGGGCTGAGCGATCATGCCATGCTTGACGGTGATCGTGACGCTCCAGCCCGCCTCGGTTTTGGCCACGGCGATCTGGGGCACATGGGTGGGCTCTTTGCCGGCCCAGGGTCCGGGACTCGTCGCGGTGTAAACGACCTCTTCGGCCGCGGCCGGCTTGGTCTGCTGCGCCGCCAGACCGAGAACCAAGCCCGCGGCAGCCAGGATGAGGATCGGGATACGGAACGGAATTCGGTTCATCTCGAAGTCTCCTTTTCGGTGATGATCCTACTATGGGCCAAGGGCGAAGAATCTGCAAGCGGGGCGGGCCGGGGACCCCGTCCGCCTTGATTGCGCCCCCCCGGATATGGTATTTTAAATCTTCGTCTTTCCTGATTCCCGACGAAAGGAATTCATCCATCATGAAGAAGACCCGATTCAACGACCATCACCGCAAGCTCGGTGCCAAGATGATCGAGTTCTGCGGCTGGGACATGCCCGTCGAGTATAAGGGCGTGATCGAGGAGCACCTGGCTTGCCGCCGGGCCGCCGGCCTGTTTGACGTCAGCCACATGGGCGAAATCCACGTCACCGGCCGGGAGGCCTTGGCCTTCGTCCAGCACATCTCCCCGAACGACGCCGCCCGTCTCTCGCCCGGCATGGTCCAGTACACCGGGCTGATGACCGCCAAGGGGACCTATGTCGACGACATGCTGGTCTATTGCGTCCATCCCGAGTTTTACCTGCTTGTCGTCAACGCCGCCAACACCGATAAGGACTTCGCCTACGTCCAGTCCGTCAAGGGCGGCTACGAGGTGGTTCTCGACAACGCCTCCGATCGCTACAGCCAGCTGGCCCTGCAGGGCCGCCAGGCCATCCCCATCCTGCAGCCCCTAACCGACGTCGACCTGGCCCCGATGCACTCGTTCACCTTCGTCTTCGGCAAGGTGGCGGGCAAGGAATGCATCGTTTCCCGGACCGGCTACACCGGCGAGGACGGGTTCGAGATCTACACCCTCGACCAAGATCCCGGCATCCTCTGGGACGCCATCATGGAGAAGGGCCTGCCGCTGGGCCTGCAGCCCGTCGGGCTGGGCGCTCGCGACACCCTGCGCCTGGAATCCAAGCTCCCCCTCTATGGCAACGACATCGACGATATGACCACACCGCTCGAATGCGACTTCAAATGGATCGTCAAGTTCAAGAAGGGCGACTTCCTCGGCCGCGACGTGATCGTCCGCCAGAACGAGCAGGGGATCACCCGCAAGTGGGTCGGGTTCGAGCTGGTCGACAAGGGCATCGCCCGGCCTCACTATCCCGTCTTTGTCGACGGCCGGCCCTACGGCCAGGTCGCCTCGGGCACCTTCTCGCCGCTGTTCAAGAAGAGCATCGGCTTGACCTATCTGCCGATCGCCAAGACCGCGATCGGCACCACCTTCGAGATCGGCATCCGCGACAAGCGGGTCAAGGCGGTCGTCGTTCCGACGCCGTTCTACAAGCGCGATTACTGATATCCCCAAAGGAGGACCGGCATGTATCCCCAGAACTTTTATTTCACCAAGGATCACGAGTGGGTGGCGGTCGACGGCGACACGGCCACGATCGGCATCAGCGACTTCGCCCAGAAACAGCTCGGCGACGTCGTCTTCGTCGAGCTGCCCGAGATCGGCAAGATCCTGGCCGTCCATCAGACGATCGGCTCGATCGAATCGGTCAAGGCCGTGTCCGAAGTCTTCGCGCCCATTTCCGGCGAAGTCACGGCGATCAACACCGAGCTCGGCAACGTCCCCGAAGCGGTCAACCAGGACCCGCACGGCAAGGGCTGGATCATCCGGCTGAAGATGGCGGCCAAGTCCGACCTCAATGCCCTGATGAAGGCGGCCGATTACGAGAAGTACCTGGAAGGCCTGGCCCATTGAGGCGGCCATGAGCTATATCGCTCTCAGCGACAAAGATAAGCGGGAGATGCTCGCCCGAATCGGCGTCGAGGCGCCGGGCGACCTTTTCCGCTGCATCCCTGAGGGGGTCCGGCTGAAGAGGCTCCTCGATCTGCCCCCGGCCATGGCCGAGCCGGAGCTCGACCGGCACATGACCGCGATCGCGGCCAAGAACACCTATGGCGAGTACGAGTCGTTTCTGGGGGCCGGCGTCTACGACCATTACATCCCTTCCGTCGTAGACAACCTGAGCTCCCGGACCGAGTTCGTCACCCCTTATACGCCCTACCAGCCCGAAGTCGCCCAGGGCACCTTGCAGGTCATCTTCGAGTACCAGACGCTCATCTGCCAGCTCACCGGGATGGACGTCTCCAACGCCTCGCTCTACGATGGGGCCATGGCCTCGGCCGAGGCCGTGCTGATGGCTCACCGTCTGACCGGCCGCAAGCGAATCCTGGTGGCCCGCTCCCTGCACCCCCAGTACCGCGAGACCATCCGCACTTATACCCAAAACGTCGGCCTCGTCATCGAGGAAGTCGGCTACGGCGACTGCGGCGGCCTCAAGTCGGCCGAGCTGCGCAAGAAGATGGGCCCCGACGTAGCCGGGCTTCTCGTCCAATCGCCGAACTTTTTCGGCGTCGTCGAGGACCTTAAAGCCTGCGCCGAGATCGTCCACGCCCACAAGGGGCTCTGTGTGGCCGTTGCGGCCGAGGCCTTGTCGCTGGGCGTCCTGGAAGCTCCCGCCAAGCAGGGCGCCGACATCGTTTGCGGCGAAGCTCAGTCGTTCGGCTTGCCGCCGGCCTTCGGCGGTCCCTACCTGGGCTTCATGGCCTGTGCCAAAGAGTTCCTTCGCCAATTGCCCGGCCGCATCGCCGGCATGACCAAGGACGTGGACGGCAAGCGCGGCTTCGTCCTGACCCTGTCCACCCGCGAGCAGCACATCCGGCGGGAGAAGGCTACCTCCAACATCTGCACCAACCAAGCCTGGTGCGCCCTGCGGGCGACGATGTTCCTGGAGACCCTGGGCCATGACGGTCTGCGCGAGATGGCCCTCCAAAACATGCACAAGGCCCGCTACGCCGCCGGCGTCCTGGCCAAGGTGCCGGGCGTCAAGCTCCGCTTCAGCGGCGCCTTCTTCAACGAGTTCGTCCTGGACCTGCCCAAACCGGCCGCCGCGGTGGCCGCCGCCCTCAAGGCCAAGGGCATCCTGGGCGGCCTGCCGCTCGGCCCCTTCGAGCCGGGCCTGCCCAACGCCTTGCTCACGGCCGTGACCGAGACGGCGACCAAGGCCTCGATCGACCGCCTGGCCGCCGCCCTCGAGGAGGTCCTCCGATGATCCGCGAACCGCTCATCTTCGAAATCAGCGATAAGGGCAAGCGGGCTTTCGCCATGCCCCCCCTCGACGTCCCCAAGGCCGCGGGCTTCCTGGACGGCCTGGACGTCCGCGATGAAATCGCCGGCTTTCCCCAGGTCTCCGAAGTCGAGGTGGTCCGCCACTTCACCCGCCTGTCCCATCAGAACTACTGTGTGGACGACGGCTTCTACCCCCTGGGGTCGTGCACGATGAAGTACAACCCCAAGATCAACGAGAAGATCGCCGCCCTGCCCGGCTTCGCCAAGGTCCATCCCTACGCTCCCGTCGACACTGTCCAGGGCTGCTTGGAGGTTATCAAACGGACGGAGGACTACCTCTGCGAGATCGCCGGCCTGGATGCTTTCACCCTCCAGCCCTCGGCCGGGGCGCAGGGCGAGCTGACCGGCATCATGCTCGTCCGGGCGGCCCTGGAAAAGCGCGGCAACCCCCGCAAATACGTCCTCATCCCCGATTCGGCCCACGGCACCAATCCGAGCAGCGCCCACTTGAGCGGCTATACGGTGCAGGAGATCAAGTCCAACGCCGACGGCATGATCGACGTCGAGGACCTAGCTAAGCGGATGAACGAGGACGTGGCCGCCCTGATGGTGACCAACCCCAACACCCTGGGGGTTTTCGAGTCCGACATCTGCCGGGTGGCCGAGATCGTCCACGCCAAGGGCGGTTTCCTGTACATGGACGGGGCCAACATGAACGCCCTGACCGGCATCGTCCGGCCGGGCGACATGGGGGTTGACGTCATCCATATCAATCTGCATAAGACCTTCTCCACCCCGCACGGCGGCGGCGGCCCCGGCTCCGGCCCGGTCGGCGTGGTCAAGGAGCTCATCCCCTTCCTGCCGACCCCGGTCGTCGTCAAGACCGCAACGGGATATGCCCTGGACGGGAATCGGCCCGATTCGATCGGGCGGGTCAAAGGCTTCTACGGCAACTTTCTGGTCGTCGTCAAGGCCCTGACCTACATTCTGGCCTTGGGGGCCGAGGGTGTGCGCGAGATCGCCGAGATCGCCGTGCTCAACGCCAACTACATCCGCAAGAGCCTGGAGGGGATCTATCACCTCCAGTATGATGCCTCGTCCCTGCACGAGGTCGTCTTCGACGACAAGATCCAGAAGGACGCCTATGGCGTGACCAACCTGGACATCGCCAAGCGGCTGATCGACTACGGCTTCCACCCGCCGACGATGTCCTTCCCGCTGATCGTTCACGGGGCGCTGATGATCGAGCCGACCGAAACCGAGAGCAAGCGCGACCTGGACGCCTTCATCGAGACGATGAAGACGATCGCCGAGGAGGCCAGGACCGATCCGGCGATGCTCAAGGCGGCGCCGCACCAATCCTATGTCCGCCGGCTGGACGAGACGGCCGCGGCCCGCAACCCCGTCGTCAAATGGGAGACACCGAAAAGCGTATGAGCCTCCAGAACCTGATCCTGAACCTCCAGACGTATTGGGCCGCCCAAGGCTGTTATCTGGCGCCGTCTTACGACATCGAGGTCGGCGCCGGGACGATGACCCCGGACACCTTCTTCCGCGTCCTGGGCCCGCGCGCCTGGAAGACCGCTTATGTCCAGCCCGCGCGCCGGCCCACCGACGGCCGCTTCGGCGACAACCCCAACCGGGTCCAGAAACACCATCAGTTCCAGGTCATCATCAAGCCGTCGCCGGTCGATATTCAGCGGCTCTACATCGACAGCCTGCGGGCCCTGGGCATCGACCTGGCCGCGCACGACCTGCGCTTCGACGAGGACGACTGGGAGTCGCCGACCATCGGCGCCTGGGGGGTCGGCTGGCAGGTCATGCTGGACGGACTGGAGATCAGCCAGTTCACCTATTTCCAGCAGGCCGGCGGCATCGACGTCTTTCCGATCCCGGTCGAGATCACCTACGGCCTGGAGCGGCTGGAGATGTTCCTCGAGGGGAAGGACGACATGTACGACCTGCAGTGGTCCGACGACGTGACCTATCGGGACCTGCGGCTGGACGAGGAACGGCAGTTCTCCGAGTACAACTTCAATCAGGCCACCGTCAAGTCGCTGCGCGAGATCTTCGCCCTATCGGAGCGGGAAGCGGCCCAGCTCATCGAGAAAGGGCTCGACCTGCCGGCCTACGACCAGTGCCTAAAGTGCTCGCACGCCTTCAACCTGCTCGACGCCAGGGGCGCCATCAGCGTCACCGAGCGGGTTAAGATGATCGCCCAGATCCGGGCCCTGGTCAGCCGGGTGGCCCGGCTTTACACGGACCGCGCGACGCCGGCCGCAGGGACAGTCTGATGGAATTCCTGCTCGAGATCCAGACCGAAGAGCTGCCCCCGTCCCACGTCCGCTCGGCCGTCGAGGACCTGCGCGATCGGTTCCGCAAGGAGCTTGCGGCTGCCCAGATCGCCGCCGAGAGCCTCCGCCTCTACAGCACCTGCCGCCGACTGACCGTCCTGGCTGAAATCCCGGCCGGCCAGCCCGACCGGGATATGATCGTGACCGGTCCGCCCAAGGCCAATGCCTACGCCGCCGACGGTTCGCCCACGCCCGCTGCCCTGGGCTTCGCCCGGGCCAAAGGCGTCGCCGTCGAAGCATTGAAAGTCTTCACCACGGATAAGGGCGAGTATATCGGCGTCCGGACCGCGGTCCGGGGCAAGCCGGCCTCCGAGATCCTGCCCGGGATCATCGCCCGCCTGATCTCCTCGCTGACCTTCCCGCGGATGATGCGCTGGGGGACGGGGACGTTCAAATTCTCCCGCCCGCTGCGCGGCCTGCTCTGCTTGCTGGGCGGCAAGCCGTTGCCCTTCGTCTTCGAGGGGCTGACCGCCGGCAACTGGACCGCCGGGCACATGCTTCGCTCGCCCGAGCCCTTCCAAGTCGATTCGTTCGCCTCCTACCGGGACGGTCTGCGGGCCCGGGGTGTCGTCCTCGACGGCGAGGAGCGCAAAGCCGCCATTCTGGCCCAGATCGAAGCTCGACTGGCCCCGCTCGGGGCGGCGCTTCATCCCGACCCGGCCCTGCTCGACAAGCTCGCCTCGGACGTCGAATGCCCGTTCGTCATCATGGGCTCCTTTCCCGAGGATTATCTCCAGCTCCCGCTCGAAATCCTGAGCACGGCCATGCGGGAGGGCCAAAAGCTTTTTTCCGTGGTCAAGGGCCGCAAGCAGCTGCCGCTCTTCCTCGGGGTGGCCGACACCGACGCCGATCCCAAGGGCTTCATCCAGAAAGGCCACGAGCGGGTGCTCAAGGCCAGGCTGGCGGATGCCCGCTTCTTCTGGGAGCAGGACCGCAAAACACCGCTCCGCAAGCGGGCGGCCGGCCTCAAAGCGGTGCTGTTTCAGGAAAAGCTCGGCTCCTACGAAGACAAAGCCCAGCGTCTGAAAAAGCTCGTCGTCTATCTCTGCGACAAGGCCGGGGCCAAGGCCCTGGCCAAGGACGCCGCGACGGCCGCCGAGCTATGCAAAGCCGACCTGCTGACGGACATGGTCCGCGAGTTTCCGGCTTTGCAGGGGATTGTGGGCGGCCTGTACGCCAGGGCCGAAGGCCTGCCTGAGGACGTCGCCCGGGCCATCGCCGAGCATTACCAGCCGGGCAGCCTCGAGGACGATGTCCCCGCCTCGTTGGGCGGCGCCCTGCTGTCCCTGGCCGACAAGATCGATTCCATCGTCGGCGTCGTGGGCATCGGCATCCAGACCTCGGGCTCGAGCGATCCCTTCGGCCTGCGCCGCAACGCCCAGGGCGTCTGCAAAATCATCCTGGAGCGCAAGCTCAACCTGCCCCTGCCTCGGCTCTTGGATAAGGCCGTCAACTCCTACGGTGATCGGCTGAAGCAAGCCCCGGACGAAATCCGTTCTACCCTGATGGAGTTCTTCGCCGGGCGCCTGCGCTCGATCTTCGAGCGGCAGGGCTACCGCTATGACCTGATCAACGCCGCTTTGGGCGCCGGGGTCGAGAATATCCTGCATGCCTCGCTCCGGCTAAAAGCTCTGGACGGCCTCAAATCAGGCCGCGAGTTCGAGCCGTTCATCCTGATGGCCAAGCGGATCAACAACATCGCCGGCGGCCAGCCCGCAGCCCCGATCAACGCCGCCCTTCTCCAGGAGAAGGCCGAGAAGGAGCTTTACGCCGCCTTCGTCATCGTTCGGGACAACACCGCCCCGATGCTGGCCAAGGGGGATTATGTCCAGGCCCAGAAAATGGCCTTCCGGCTGCAGCCGCTGCTGGACGCGTTCTTCACCAAGGTCCTGGTCATGGCCGAGGAGGCGAAGCTGCGGCGGGCCCGCATCGGCTTGCTCCAGGGGATCAAGAAGATCCTGGACCCGATGGCGGACTACAGCCAGGTGGTGGTCGAAGGGGAGAAGGGGAAGCCCACTGCCTAATCGGCCCGTCGCGGTTTAGATCGAGAAGGTGCTGCCGCGCCCACCCGTCTCATCCTTAATGACGGACGTCTCATCCAGGAATTTCTGCTCGAAGGCGATAATCTTGACCAGCGAGCCGGGGTAGTTCATGCCCTTTTTGTCGCCGTAAGGGGCAAACTGGACGCCGAGCTGGTACTTGAAGCTTTGGCCGATATTGGGCGCCGCCCAGCGCACCAGGCCGTCCATCTTGAGCGGGCTGGGATCGCCGGGGACCTGGATGCTGAGGTGGAGCCGGGTGTCGAGCGGGAGATTCTCGGTCGACAGGAAACGGATGCCGCCGCGGCTGATGTCCAGCATCGGCAGGAACTCCCCGCCGTACTCGGAGTTGCGCTTGAACAGGGATTTTTCGCGCTTGAACGCTATGGTTGCGCCGGGGATGCGGAACCGGGCGCAGGTCCGTTTTTCCAATCCTTCCTCGGGCATGACGACCTCCCTGGATCTCGGCCTGGCCGCGCGATTGCCTTGGACTACTACTAAAATAGCCCAGGCGACCGGGGAATGTCAAAGGATATCGGGCCGCGGCCCCGGGGCCGATCCTTCCGGCGGCATGAAATCTATGCTATAAAAGGGCCGAAGCGAACGAGGAGGAGCATCCTATGGCCAACAGCGTCGTTGCGGTCATCATGGCCGGGGGGCAGGGCAGCCGGCTTTACCCGCTGACCAAGATCCGAAGCAAGCCCGCCGTCCCCATCGCCGGCCGCTTCCGGCTGATCGACGTCCCCATCTCCAACTGCATCCACTCCGGGTATCGCCGCATCTTCGTCCTGACCCAGTTCGCCTCCCACTCGCTTCACCGCCACATCCTGGTCACCTACCGGTTCGACGCCTTCCACCCCGATTTCGTCACCCTTCTCTCGGCCCAGCAGACCCTGGACAACCGTGACTGGTACCAGGGCACGGCCGACGCCGTCCGCCAAAACCTGAACTACATCATGGATGTGGGGGATATCATCCTCGTCCTAGCCGGGGATCATCTTTACCGAATGGACTACCGCAAGTTCGTCGACCACCACATCAAGTCGGGGGCCGAGATCACCATCGCCGGTACACCCGTGGCCGAAGCCCAAGTGCCGGATTTCGGGGTCATGAAGGTGGATCCGTCCGGGCTCATCGTCGAGTTCGCCGAGAAGCCCAAGGACCCCGGGGTCATCGCCTCGCTGCGGGTCCCGGAGTCGGCCTTCGCCTCCTTCGGCCTGGAACCGGCCGGCCGGACCCACCTGGCCTCGACCGGGATTTATGTCTTCAACCGCGACGTCCTGAAGCAGATTCTGGGCACGGGGGAGTACGAAGACTTCGGCCGCCAGGTCATTCCCGAGGCCATCCGCTCCCGCAAGGTCGTCAGCTACTTCTTCGACGGCTACTGGGAGGACATCGGGACCATTCCGGCCTTTTTCGAGGCCAACCTGAACCTGACCGAGCCTCTGCCCAAGTTCAACTTCTACGACGAGGAGCGGCCGATCTTCACCCACGCCCGCTTCCTGCCCGGTTCCAAGATCCTCCAATCCGACGTCCACGGCTCGATCCTCTGCGAGGGGAGCATCATCAACCGTTCGGCCATCCGCCAATCCATCGTCGGGATCCGCTCGCGGATCGCCGAGGGCTGCGTCCTGGACCGGACGGTGGTGATGGGCGCCGACTACTTCGAGTCGGCCGAGGAGAAGGCCCGCAACGAGGCCAAAGGGATTCCTCCTATCGGGATCGGGCGCGACTCCGAGATCCGCAACGCCATCATCGACAAGAACGCCCGCATCGGGCAGGGGGTCCGGCTGATCAACGCCCGCGGCCTGCGGGACGAGCAGACCGACTCGTGTTGTGTGGTCAACGGCATCCTGGTCGTACCCAAGAACGCCGTCATTCCCGACGGCACCGTTCTCTAATAGGGGTCAGGTCTTAAGATATAAGATATTGAGACAGAGCCCGGCAACGGGTAGAATAGGACGGAAAGGAAAGGAGAGAAACCCATGGAAACAACCCCGACTCCCGCTCCCGCCAAGAAGATCGGCACCCGCAGCATGGCCCTCGGCTGCCTCGGCGTCCTGATCCTGGGCATCGTCGTCATCGCGCTTTGGGGCATCGGCTCCTACAACACCCTGGTCAAGCTGGACCAGGGCGTACGCTCCGGCTGGGCCCAGGTCGAGAACGTTTACCAGCGGCGGGCCGACCTTGTGCCCAACCTGGTCGAGACCGTCAAGGGTGCGGCCGCCTTCGAGACGGACACGTTTACCGCCGTGACCGAGGCCCGGGCCAAGGTCGGCCAGACCAAGATCGACGCCGGACAGCTGAACGATCCGGCGGCTTTCGCCAAGTTCCAGCAGGCCCAGGACCAGCTCGGCGGCGCCCTGTCCCGCCTCTTGGTGACGGTGGAGAAGTACCCCGAGCTCAAGGCCACCCAGAACTTCCGCGATCTGCAGTCGCAGCTCGAGGGCACGGAGAACCGGATTACGGTCGAGCGACAGCGCTTCAACGAATCCGCCCAGGCTTTCAACACCAAGCGGATGAGCTTCCCGACCGTCTTGATCGCCGGGTTCTTCGGCTCCCGGTTTGCCGAGAAGGCTTATTTCAAGGCGGTTGAGGGCAGCGACGTGGCCCCTAAGGTAGATTTTAAACGGTGAAGCTAAGTCGAAGCGTCCTACTCCTAAGCCTCGCTGCGGCGCTCCTCCTGGGGGGAGCTCCGGCCTTCGGAGCGACTCCCCGGCCGGCGGCGGAGATCAAGATTCCCGCTTCGCCCGACCGATGGGCGACCGACAAGGCCGGCTTTCTGTCGCCCGCGGCGCTGCGGGGGCTCGACGCCGGGCTCGAGGCGTGGGAGCGATCGAGCGGTCACCAGTTCCTCGTCTACATCGACCGCACGACCGGCGGCTATCCCATCGAGGAGTACGCCGTCAAAGCCTTTCAGGCCTGGCGGGTCGGCCGCAAGGGATTGGACGACGGGGTGGTCCTGTTCGTCATGGCCGACGACAAGAAGATCCGGATCGAAGTCGGCTATGGAGTGGAAGACAAGATCACCGACCTGCGGGCTTCGCGGATCATCAACGACATCCTTGTCCCGGGGATCCAAGCGGGCGATCCGGACGGCGCCGTGCGACGGGCCGTGGACGAGGTCCAGGCGCTCGTCTCGGGGACGGCCGCCGGATCCGGTGCGGCGGACGCCGGGGTATCGGCGACCGGCCGCAAATCGTCGCTTAACGGAACCGAGATCGGGCTTCTCGTCATCGGGATTATCATCTTCCTGATCATCCTGATCACCAACCCGTCCTTCGCCATCTGGCTTTTGATCAACCTCCTATCGGGGGGGCGCGGCGGCGGCGGGGGGGGAGGGGGGGGCTTCGGCGGGGGCGGCGGCCGTTCCGGCGGCGGCGGCGCCTCGGGCGGCTGGTGAGGAGCATCCCATGGCCTTGACATCGAGAAGCAGACTGCTTCGGACGATCGACGCCGGGCGGGTCCGGGCGTCCATCCAGTCCGCGGAGCTCCGGACCTCGGGCGAAATCCGGGTCTCTATCTCGCGCTTTTTCTGGGGCCGGATCGAGCCCGTGGCCCGGCGGGCCTTCCGGCGGCTGGGCATGACGGCGACCCAGGATCGCAACGGAATCCTGTTCTTCGTCGTCCCGTCGCGGCGGCGCTTCGTCGTCCTGGGCGACGAGGGCATCCACGCCAAAGTCGGTCCGGATTTCTGGACTTCGGTGGCGGCCGCGATGTCCGGCCGCTTCAAGAAGGGCGAGTTTACCGAAGGGTTGATCGAGGGGATCGCGACCGTCGGCGAGAAGCTGGCCGGGCACTTCCCCCATGCGGGCGAGGCCGATCGCAACGAATTGCCCGACGAGATCGACTGCCGCTGAGCCGCGGCCCGGCTTAGTCCCCGATGATCTTGACCAGGACGCGCTTGCGGCGGCGGCCGTCGAACTCGCCGTAGAAGACCTGCTCCCAGGGGCCGAAATCGAGACGGCCCGCCGTCACCGCAAGGACCGCCTCGCGGCCCATGACCTGCCGCTTGAGATGGGCGTCGGCGTTGTCCTCGCCGACATTGTGGCGGTAGGAATCCGCCGGCTCATGCGGCGCGAGCTGCTCCAGCCAATCGTCGAAGTCCTTATGCAGGCCGGATTCGTCGTCGTTGACGAAGACCGAGGCCGTGATGTGCATGGCGTTGACCAGGCAGAGCCCCTCCCGGATGCCGCTTTCGCGCAGGCAGTCCTCGATCTGGGGCGTGATGTTGAGATAGCCGCGGCGCGAGGGGACATTGAACCAAAGCTCTTTGCGGTAGGATTTCATGCTGGACCTGGAGCCAGATTAACCCGGCGGCTTCCCGGCTGTCAATCCGCGCGCAGACACGGCGCTAGTGGCGCCGTCCTTGACACGGCCGCGCGCACGGACATACGATCTTCCCCAGCGCCGGATGCCCGGCCCGAGGCCGGCGGATCCCGCAGCTGGAATCGAGAGGAAAGATGAGCCGACCGTGAACACAAGAACGACTTTTTTCGGAGTCCTCCTTCTTCTGGCTTTAGCCCCGGCCTTTGCCTCGCGCCCGCTTGCCGGCGCGGACTTCGCCGTCAAGCCCTACCGCGTCCTGCTGGTCATCGGCGACCAGTGGAAGGATCCCACGAGCACCCTGATCGCCGACGGGGCCGAGTTCCAGGATCTGGTGACGCTGCTCAAATCCTGGGGCGTGCCGTTCGACATCGCCCGCCTGGACCAGGAGCGGTTGAGCCCGGCCCACTTTCTGGACGCGGACGGTCGGCCGCGCTACGGGGCCGTCCTTTGGGATGCCGACCAGACCGGCCCGCTCCTGAAGCAGGACTACGGGGTTGTCGCGTGGGCCGTTCGCGACCACCACATCGGCCTGATCGCCTTGGCCGATCGGATCAAGGAGCCGGTGATCCAGAGCCTGCTGGGTGTCCGCTTCCGGGCCGTCCATCCCCACAGCTCGGACCTGCGGATCGTCCAGGCCCACTTCCTGACCCGCGGCCTGACCGACCCGCTCGATGCGGGCGATCTCCCCGCCGCATTCAAGTCCAGGGTCCAAGCCGACTTGGATGGCGCCCAGGCCCTCGTCCGGCAAGGGGACTACCCGCAAGTCACGATCCGCGAACTGGATCCCGAGACGCGGGCCGTCTGGATCGGCGGCGATCCGGCCCGGATGCTCTCCTACCAACCCGTGCGAACCCTGCTCAAGCGGGCCTTGACCTCAGTCATCGGCTACGCTTTGGTCAAAAGCTGGACCGACCGCATCATCCTGATGATGGACGACCTCGGCAACGCCCAGAACTCCTGGCTGGAGCATTGGCACTATCCCGCGTTGACGGCGGACCAGATCCGGCGCTTTATCCTGGCGCCGCTCAAAGCCCACGACGCGGTTCTTGTCGTCAATGCCGTGCCGGGCTTCGCCGACGATAAAACCCGCCGCGTCGTCCCCACTTGGGGCGAGCCCTTCGTCGACGCCTTCGGAACCCGGCAGGACTACCGGTCGACGAAAGAGGGGCTGGACGAAGGCGTCAAAGCCGGTCTCATCGAAATTCACAGCCACGGCTGGACCCATATGCAGCCCGACCTCGACTCGGAGCCCGGGCCGTGGTGGGGGAGCCCGGCGGACGGCGAAAAGGCCGAAGTCGGCTGGTACCGGGAGTTCTTCGACACCCGGCGCAACCGCGAAATCCCGGCCGCTGTCCAGAGCCTGCACATGCGCCGGTCGATCGAATGGATCGAGCGCCAGTTCGGGACGACACCGCTCGCCTTTGCCACCGGCGGCAACGCCGTCTCGACTTCCTTCGCCGCCAACACCTGGCGGATCGCTGCCCGCGAGGGCTTCGGCTGGTACGGCGGATACCTGGGCCAGGACTTTGCCGTCCAGGGCAACGCCAACGCCACCGCCCCATTCGGGGGCACGGACGACGTCCCGCTCATCCTCCCGGCGCCGCCGGACGGCCACGACCGGGGCGTCTCGCTCCGGCCCGAGGGGTTCGCTGAGGTTTTCGCTACCCACCCGAAGGCCCGCTTCATCGGGCTCGACGAGTATGTCGGCTATATCCACGCCTCCGTCCGTTCGTCGGGCGTTGATTTCGGCTTGGAGATCGCCGACCACCCGCGGTTCGGCCGGTTTTTCCGGACTCACCCGGAGACATGGAGCCTGCACCTTTCGGACTGGCTGGGGGAGCGGATGGCGGGAGGCGTTTGGACGATCGTGATCGACGGCCGGGCGGCGGAATTCCGGCCGCAGGAATGGACGACGATCGAGCTCGCGCCCGGCCGGGCCGTCCATCGCCTCGAGATCGCGAAATATACCCGCTCGATACCCCGGGCTGAAGCCCGGGGTATTAACAGGGTTTATACTGAGCGGCGCTTTTACCCCGATTTGAAAATCGGGGGTTTGAGCGCCGCGAACGTATCGCAGGGGAGGTAAGACATGGTTCCGAACGCGATCGACGCCGGCGGCATCAGGGACCGCCTGTTTTCCCTGGACTTCTTCCGCGGGCTGACGATGTTCCTGCTGATCGGGGAGAGCACCCTGATCTACGCCCATCTGGTCGACCCGTCTCTTCAAGGCACGTTCCTGTTCGCCCTGGGCACCCAGTTCGACCACCATCCCTGGGCCGGGCTCCGCTTCTGGGACCTGGTTCAGCCCTTCTTCATGTTTATCGTCGGCGTCGCCCTGGCTTTCTCGTCGGCCAAGCGGGAGCGTCGGGGCGACAGTCGGGGGCTCATCACCCGGCACGCGGTGAAGCGGGCTTTATTACTGCTCCTTATCGGTTGGGCCCTTTACTGCATCGAGCCGGGCCGCATCACCTTCCGCTTCCAGAACGTCCTGGCCCAGCTCGCGGTGACCTCGATCGTCGCTTACGCCCTGATGCGGAAGCCGGCCAAGGTCCAGATCGCCTGGAGCTTCGCCTTCATCCTGGCGACGGAGCTCATCTACCGCCTGTTCTGGGTCTCCGGCTTCAACCAGCCGTTCGTGCCCGACCACAATTTCGGGGCCTGGGTGGACATGCTGATCTCGGGCGAGCTGTCAGCCGGCCACTGGGTCTCATTCAACGCCATCCCGACTATCGCCCACACCGTCTGGGGCGTTTTGGCGGCCCAGTGGCTGATGAGCGACCGCCCGGGCGGCCGCAAAGCCCGGGGCTTGGCCGCCCTCGGCGCGGCCGGGATCGCCGCCGGCTTCGCCTTGACCCTAGTCACACCCATGATCAAGCGGATCTGCACCAGCTCGTTCGTCGTCGCCTCCGGCGGCTTCTGCCTGCTGGCCCTGGCCCTGTGCTATTGGACCTTTGACGTTCGCAAGGTCCGCAAGGGGGTCGTCTTCTTCAACATCGTCGGGATGAACTCGCTGGCCATCTATATCTTCACCCAGACCGGGGCGACGGAATGGCTCAAGCACCTGGTCAAGCCGTTCACCGACCTCCTGCTGGGTTGGGCGGGCCGGCTGCCGGCCGAGATCCTGGCCAGCCTGGCGGCCTGGGCCCTGCTCTGGTCGATCTGCCTGGGGCTCTACCGGAAAAAGATCCTGATCAAGATTTAAGCCCGGCTCTCCGTCCCGGCGCCGTTTCCGCGAGCCGCTTCGGCGAGCTGACCTTGACAAGGCTCCCTCTCCGTCGTATTATGACCAACTAGTTTAATTTCGACCGGCAAGTCAAAAACCGGGCCGGGGCGCCGCCGCCCCCTCCCCCCGAACGGAGAGATTCTCAGCATGGGCGTCAAGGAACGGCGTGAGCGCGAAGAAGGCGCTCGCTTAGCCGCTATCATTGTGGCCGCCGAGCGCGTCTTCATGGAGCGCGGGTATTTCCATGCCCGGATGGAGGACATCGCCGAGGCGGCCGAGCTGGCCAAAGGGACGATCTACTATTACTTCAAGAGTAAAGACGAGATCTTCGTCCACATCCTGGAGCGGGAGGCCCGCAAGATCCACGCCGAGATCACGCGACGGATGGCCGGCACGAATTCCTTCCTCGGCCTCCTCGAGCTGTGGATCGACTTCTACCTCGAATATTTCGAGAAAAACCAGGGTTACCTGCGGATGTTCCTGCCCTGCATGGGGGGGGTGATCCGGTTCGAGGACAAAGCGGCCGGCCGCAAGCTTCTCCGCAACGCCGAGCAATGGCGGGATTTGCGGGAAACATTTAAAGCCCAGATCGGCGGCGAACGACTGCCCTTCGAGCTGGGCGAGATCATGAAATTCCTCAAGACCCTCCAGATCGGGATGGGTCTGAAGCTTTTGGAAGGGGACAAGGCCGAGGCCCGGGCCGCCGGCCGCTTCTTCCTGGAGATGATGAAACGCGTCATGGAGGCGAAGTCATGAAGAAACGCGCCCTGTTAGGGGCGGCTCTCGCCGTCGTCGTTGTTGCTGCGACGACGATGACGGCCCAAGCCCAAGAAACGATGACCCTCAAAGAGGCGGCCGGCCTGATCCTGGCCAACAATCAGCAGGTCCAGATCGCCGCCGAGGCGGTGACCGGGGCCGAGTTCAAGATCGGCGAGAGCAAGAGCCAATACCTGCCGCAAGTCAGCGTCGCCGGCAGCTACACCCGGATGAGCCTGTTCGGGGAATTTTCCATCCCCTTCAACGGCACGATGTATACCGTCAAGTTCGGCACGCCCAACAACTACAACATCAGGGCCTCGGTCATGGAACAGGTCTTCAACTGGGGCCGGACCGCCCGGACGGTGGAGATAAGCCGGGCCGGCCTGGAACTGGCCTCCGACGGCGTCGCTCTGACCAAGCATTTGATGGCCTACCAGGCGGTGCCGTTGTTCTACGGCACGCTCTATTTTCGGGAGGCGGTCAAGGTTCTGGACGAGTCCATCGCCGCTTTCGAGAATAAGCTGGGCACGGCGCGGGCGCGATACGACGCGGGCCTGGCCTCGAGCTTCGACATCAACCTGCTGGAAGTCCAGATCAGCGCCCTCCGGGCCCAGCGCCTCGACTTCCTGGCCAGCATCGACAAGTTCCGGATCGCCTTCAATACTCTGGCCGGGCGCGACACCGACGCCGCGTTCCAGCCGGCCGCCGAGTTCGTCTTTCAGCCGGGCGAGTTCGTGGGCGGTGCCCTAACCAAGGAGGCGTTGTCCAACCGGGTCGAGTTCCGCCAGTGGCGGCACCAGATCGACCTCAACCAGGCCTCGGTCGCGCTGGCCAAGACCGGCGATAAGCCGACTGTGGCCGCGAGCTTCAACTATGAGTTCCGCAACGGCTTCATGCCCGACATCGAGAAGATCCGGGGCAACTGGACGGCCCTGCTGTCCTTGAATTACCCCGTCTTTGACGGCTACCGGGTCCGGGCCCAGGTGGCCGCGGCGGCTTCCGCGCTGCGATCAGTCGAGCTGCGCAAGACGGACCTGGAGCGGAGCGTGACCATGGAGATCGAAACCGCCCTGACCGACCTGCGGACCTACGAAGCCAAGTGGCCGCTGGAAAGCCTGAAGATCAAGCAGGCCGAGGACGCCCTGCGGATCGCCGAAGAGCGCTTCCGCAACGGCCTGCTGAGCGCCACCGACCTGGTGGACGCCCAGAACGCCGTCGAGAGCGCCCGGCTGGGCCGGCTGCAGCTCGTCTACAATCACACCTTGAGCCAATACAACCTGTACCGTTCCTGCGGGAGGACCTTATGAAAATCGGAAGAATCCTGATCGTCGTCTTTCTCATTGCCCTGGTCGGCCTGATCGGCTGGCGGGCCAACAAGGCCGTCCAGGCCAAGAAGCTGGAGGCGTCCAAGCCCGCCCCGGTCGTGGTGGTTCCCGTCGAGACCGCCCAGCCGACGCGGCAGGCGATCGAAGAGATCGTCCATTCCTCGGGCAGCCTGCAGTCCGAGGCGGAAGTATCCATCTTCTCCAAGGTCGGCGGCAAGATCGCCAACAACCTGGTCCGCATGGGCAGCACCGTCGCTCCGGGGCAAGTCGTCTCGATCGTCAACCGGGACGAAGTCGGTTACGACTATAAGCCGTACGAGGTCCGCAGCGACGCCAAGGGCGTCGTCTCGCGCATCCTGCTGAATCCGGGCGCCGCCGTCAACCCCAGCTCCCCGATCCTGAATCTGGTCGACGTCGACACGGTCAAGGTTGTGGCCGCGGTGGACGAGAAGAAGATTCGGTTCATCGCCGTCGGCCAGCTCGCCGCCGTCAAGCTCGAGGCCTACCCCGGCGAAGCCTTCGGGGCCCGGGTCTCGGTCATCAGCCCCGTCGCCAACCCGGCCAGCCGAACGATCGACGTCGAGCTGATCATCGCCAACCCCAGCCACCGGCTGAAGCCCGGCATGTACGCTGAGGTCGAATGGGTCCAGAGCCGCCGCAACGCCCTGGTCGTGCCCCTGACCTCGGTCGTCGACCGCGGTGGGCGGAAGTTCGTCTTCCTGGCCGGCGAGGGCCAGGCCGCGATGATTCCGATCGAAATCGGCGCCGTTGTCGGCGACAAGGTCGAAGTCCTGTCCGGGCTGACCGGCGAAGAGCGGATCATCACCACCGGCGCGGGCCAGCTCAACGACAAGGACAAGATCAAGGTCGTCGAGCACCCGGTCGCCGGCAAGTGACGCCAGGAGCGGCCCCCTCATGAAAATCGCCGACGTATCGATCAAGCAGCCCGTCTTCATCACCATGATCGTCCTGTCCCTGGTGGTGGTCGGCCTCCTCTCCTATTCCCGCCTGGGTGTGGATTTGATGCCCGACATCTCCCTGCCTTATGTGGCCGTGACCGTGGCCAATCCCGGGGTCGGCCCCGAGGAGATGGAAAGCCAGGTGACCAAGCCGATCGAGGACGCCTTGAGCGCCATCAACGGGGTGGACAAGATCACTTCGACCTCGGCCGAGGGCGTCTCGGTCATCCTGGCGGCCTTCGTCCTGGAAAAGGACGCCCAACTGGCCTCGACCGAGGTGCGGGAGAAGATCGCCAGCATCCGCAACAGCCTGCCGCGCGAGATCATCGAGCCGGTCATCAACAAGTTCGACCCCTCGGCCTCGCCGATCATCTCCTATGCCGTTTCGAGCCGGGGCGGCCGGATGAGCCTGCCCGAAGTCCGGCAGCTCGTCGACGACACCGTCAAGGTTCAGATTCAGCAGGTCGAAGGCGTCGGCGGCGTCGATCTCATCGGCGGCCAGGAGCGCGAGATCCAGGTCGAGGTCAATCTCGACAAGCTCAACGCCCTGGGCCTGTCCATCGCCCAGGTCACCCAGGCCATCCGGAGCGAGAACCTGAACATGCCGGCCGGCCGGGTCACCGGCCGCAGCCAGGATTTCCTGATCCGGACCAAGGCCGAGTTCACCGACCTTTCGGAGATCCTGGATGTGGTCGTGGCCAGCGCCGGCGGCAACCCCGTGTTCCTCAAGGATCTGGCGGTGATCAAAGACGGCTTCAAGATCAAGCGGACCATCTCCCGGATCAACGGCCAGGAGTGCGTCTCGCTGGTTGTCCAGAAGCAATCCGGGACCAACACCGTCAAGGTGGCCGATCAGGTCAACAAGATGATCGCCTCGGTTCGGGCCGCCCATCCCGACCTGGACATCCGGACGACGACGGATTCCTCGCTCCAGATCAAGGAGTCCCGCGACGACGTCCTTCGCACGCTGCTCCTGGGCATCCTGCTGGCCGGGCTGGTCGTGCTGTTCTCCTTCGGCGACCTGCGCAACACCTTGATCACGGTGGCCGGCCTGCCGGTCTGCCTGATCGCCGCCTTCGCCGTCATGGCCCTCTTCGGCTACACCGTGAACATGATCACCCTGCTGGCCTTGAGCCTGTCGATCGGCCTGCTGATCGACGACGCCATCGTCGTCCGGGAGAACATCTTCCGGCACATGGACAAGCTGGGCCAGGACCCGATGACGGCTGCCAGCACCGGGACCTCCGAGGTCGGCATGGCCGTCACGGCCACGACGCTGACCATCGTGGCGGTCTTCCTGCCGGTGGCTTTCACCACCGGCATCGCGGGCAAATTCTTCCGCCAGTTCGGCATCACCGTCGCGGCGGCCGTCCTGATTTCCCTGTTCGAGGCCTTCACCTTCGCCCCCATGCTGTCGGCCCACTTTTTCAAGAAGACCGAACGCGGCGGCCGCAAGACCCTGGCCTGGCGGCTGGAGCACCTGGTCGCCAACGGCTACGACAAGCTGGGCGAGAGCTACCGTCCCCTCCTGCGCTGGTCGCTGCGCCACCGCAAGACGATGATCGCCCTGACCACCGTCGTCTTTCTCATCAGCGCCTACCTCTTCACCGTGATCGGCACGGGCGGCACGCCGCGCGGCGACCGGCCCGAGTTCAACCTCGCGATCCAGACCGCGTCCGGCACGGCGCTCGAACAGACCGACCGGATCATCCGGTCGATCGAGACGATTCTTAAGGCTCAGCCCGAAGTGGGGGACGTGGCCACGGTCGTCGGTTCGACCGACGGCTCTTCGGACGTCGCCACCATCAACGTCAAGCTGAAGATTCCGACCAACCAAGCCCGGGCCTACGAGGACCGGCTGCGGCCCGTCCTGGCCCAGGTGGCGGGGGCCACGATCACGTTCCAGGAGGCCTCCTCCATGGGCGGGGCGGCCTTCGCGGCCATGCAGCAGCTGCCCATCCAGATCAACCTCAAGGGCACGGACCTGGCCGGGCTCAATCAGGCCGGTGATCAGGTCAAGACGGCCCTGCAGGGCATCAGCGGGCTGGTCGACGTCAACTCCGACAACCGGCCGCCCAAGCCGGAGATCCAGATTCAGATTGATCGCGTCCGGGCCGCCCGGCTCGGCACCGGCACCGCCCAGGTGGCCGGGGTCATGCGCTCGATCGTCGACGGCGACCTGGCTTCGAAGTTCCGCGAAGGGGAGCGCCTCGTCGACATCCGCGTACGGGCCTCCGAGGAGGTCCGATCCGACCTGACTCGTTTAGGCCGGGTCTATGTGCCCCTGATGCGGGGCGGGACCATCAGCCTGGACCAGGTGGCCGGCCTGCGGACCGTCAACGGCCCGACCCAGATCCGGCGGTCCAACCGGACCCGGCAGATCATGGTCGGGGCCAATACCCTGAAAGGCCGGGCCTACAGCGAATTGACGACCAAGGTCAACACCGCCCTGGCCGGCATCGAATTCCCCAAGGGCGTCAGCTACGAGTTCGGCGGCCAAGTCGAGCAGAACCGCAAGATGTTCGCCTCGCTGGGGCTGGCCATGGCCATGGCCATTATCTTCGTCTACATGGTCCTGGCCTCCCAGTTCGGGTCGTTCGTCCAGCCGCTGGTCATCATGCTGGCCCTGCCCCTGTCCATGATCGGCGCCGTCCTGGGACTGCTGCTGGCCAACAAGCTTTTCGACATGGTCGCCTTCATCGGCCTGATCATGCTGATGGGGCTGGTGACCAAGAACTCGATTTTGCTGATCGACTATACCAACGTCCTGCGCAAGCGCGGCATGGCCCGCTTCGAGGCCATCGTCGAGGCCGGGTCGACCCGGCTGCGCCCGATTCTGATGACGACCCTGGCCATGATCTTGGGCATGATCCCGGTGGCGGTCGGGTTCGGGACGAGCTCGAACTTCCGGGCCGGCATCGGTTATACGATCATCGGCGGCCTGACCAGCTCGACCGTGCTGACCCTGGTCGTGGTCCCGGTTGTCTATTCGATCGTGGACGATCTCTCGGGGATGTTCCGCCGCAAGAAAAAGACCGCGGTCTGAGTCCGGATCAGACGGCGGTCAGGACGGCCTTGATCTCTTCGATCAGGGGCTTGGAGCCCAGGTAGAGCGAGGTCCGCTGGTGAGGCTTGACCGGACGGATGTCGAGGATCGGCAAGCCCTGCTCGTCGATCGCGTCGCCGCCCGCTTCGCAGGCCATGAATGAGACCACGGCGGCCTCGTACATCAGACGCAACTTCCCGTAGGGCCGGTTCTTCTTCGGATTGGGATGGTTGACGATGGCCGGGTAGAGGAACATCCCGCCGTTGGTCAGGACACGGTGGAAGTCGGCGGCCAGTGCGCCCATGTAGCGAAAGTGGTATTTGCGCTTGTTCTCCTGCAGCCAGCTCTGCACCTCCGCTGCGAATGTTTCGCGGTTGGCCGCGTTGTAGGACAGCTCCCAATTCTTGCGGTCCTCGGGCAGATGCATCTGCGTGGGCTTGACGTAGTTGCCCGTCTCGTCGATGTGGAAGCGCCAGCAGCCGGCGTCCTTGAGACCGATGGTGAAAGTGCCGGTGGGGATGACGAACATCCCGGCCGCGATAAACTCCCGGCCGGCCCGCAGATGGAAGTCCTCCGGACCCTCCATGTTTCGCTTGGCCACGCCGAACAGGGTGCCGATCGGCAGGTTGTGGGGGATGTTCGAGGAGCCGTCCATCGGGTCGTAGTAGACGAAGTAGCGCCCCCCCTCGAGATTCATCGGGATGACGTCCTCGGACTCCTCGCTGACGGCCTGGATGACCCGGCCGGACCGCTTCAGGTAGTGCATGACCAGGGAGTCCGCGATCTGGTCCATCATCATCACGTCCTCGCCCTGGCAATTCATCTCTCCGGCTTGGCCGAGGTTGCCCCGCAGCGCGCCCGTCTGGTAGTAGAACTGGATGCGCTTGGCGGCGTTGAGGAGCGAGTTCATCAGGATCAGGAAGTGGTAGGACCGGTTGCGGCGCTCCTGGTGTTCGAGCAGGAAATCCATGAAGGTGTCTTCAAACGTCAGCATGGCTCCTCCTTCCGCGAAGCCCGGGAGGCCCGGGCTGAATTCACTATAGCCGGGACGGCGGTTTCAAGCAAGATCCGGTTCGGGGATGAGGGGCCAAACACGTTCGCGCCCCCAGCGAGGAAGGGCTCGGGGTATGGGAGTCAAAACACGCTCACGCGCCCAGCGAGCGCGTTCGCTCCGCCGACTCGGTCGCTCCCCCTGCTTCGCAGGGGACCGTGCTCGCTTCCTCGTCGATTGGTTTTGACCCCCATACCCCTCGCCCAAGTTGAAGAGCTTTTCGGGATAGCGGGAAACCCTTCAGTTGCTCTTTCTCCCAGAAGAAACTCGGCCAATCGCAGATAGCAGTCGGTCCGAGGCCGCGTGGGCCCGGCGCTCGTCGTCGGCGGACAGGCTCACGCCGGCGTAGCGGACAAGGTAGAAAGTTTCCGTCAAGCCGAGCAGGTCTGCCAGTTCGGGCCGCTTGCGGACGACGTCGGCTGCCCAATCGGCCGCAGTCTGCCCGGGCGAACGCTCGAAGCCGGTCCGCTCCAGCTTGTCGAGGACGCGGTAGTAGAAGTGCTCCCGGCGCGATCGCCGCCGCCGCTTCCGCCGCCACCGTCGGAGGAACTTCCCCTTGCTCCCGATGACCGCCAGGACGGCGAGCAAGAGAGCCGCTCCGCCGGCCGGGAGGATCAGGCGCGAGAAAGCCTGCCCGAGCAGATGAAAGAGCGACAAACGGGTCTCCGGATCGTAGCCGACGATATACCGATACCAACGCGACTCGACCGCATCCAGGCCCCGGCGGATCCGGCCCCAGGCCCAGGCTAAAAGAGTTCGCCCCCCCCGGTCGAGAACGTCGGCCGGAGTCGGATCGAAGGTCGTCCAGCCTCGGCCCGGCAGATAGGCTTCGACCCAGGCGTGAGCGTCGCTTTGGCGGACGTCGAAGAATCCGCCGAACTCGTTCCATTCGGCCGCCAGGAAGCCGACGACCAGCCGGCTGGGGATGCCAAGCCGGCGGAGGAGCAGGGTCATGGCCGAGGCGAAATACTCGCAGTTGCCGGCCCGTGTCGTCCAGAGGAACGAGGCCAGGTCCTGACGGTTATCGGCCGTCGCCAGGGAATAGGAGAATCGCGTTTTGAACCACGCCTCCATATCAGCCGCCCGTTCTTCCGCCGTTTTGGCCCGAGCCGTCATCCGCTCCGCTTCGGCCGTCCAGCGGGCATCCGTGCCGTCCGGATCGAGGAACCGTTCCGCGAGGATCCCTTCGTAGCCTTCGATGGCATCGCCATAGGCCGGGGCTTCTGATAACGAAAGGACGCGGTATCGGATCGGGACGCCGAACAGGAAAGGAAAGGAGACGGTGTCGTCGAGGTCGAAGGCGGCCGAGCGCGTCCCCGTTTGCAGGGCGGCGATGCCGCCGGCGCTGAAGACGGTCGATCCGATCATGGGATAGACGAGAAGCTCCTGGGCGATCGCCGTCCGCGCCGGATCGTAGCCGGGAAAGGCAATCAGCCCGTCGCGGTTGCGGACCGCGTAAAGGCCGTTTCGCGATTTGATCGGACGGCTGCCTTCCCTGACCAGGAAGTCCCCCCCGCTCCGAACCCAGCGTCGGCCCGTGAAGCGATCGAATGCGCCCGCCCGAACCCGAAGGACGTCGGGCCGTCTGAAGCCGGCGGGGGAACCGGGAAAGCTGATTTGCATGGCCCGGGCCGGGTTCTTCCGGAGCGGACCGAAGAATCCCAGATCGACTCGATCCGAAAGCCCGGCGAAGGACGTCCGAGGATCCTGGAATCGGCTCAAGCCCGTCGACGCCAGAAGCTGCTGCATGCGCGGGCTGTAGGCGCGGGGCAGCACGGCGAACAGAAGGACGGCCAGAAGCAGGACGCGGCCGCCCGCCGCCAAGACGCCCCGCTTCCGGTTTGCCCGCGGGCCCGGAGCCGTCGGGGGATCGTTCCAGCGGGCCAGCCAGCCGCCCGTGGCCAGGAAGAACGCGGCGAAGACCGGTAGATACCAGAGGTCCACGGCCTGGCTCGAAGCCAGGACGAAGAGCAGAAAGAAGGTCAGCAGGAGGCGGCTCCGGACCGGCGCGGTCTTGGGCGACCAGAGATAGGCCGTTGTCACATAGACGAGAATGGCCGCGACGGTCGGGATGAGGCCGGCCGCGGGAAGTCCCACCAGGAAGGCCAATACGAGCACGACCAGGGCACCCGCATCGAAGGCCCAGCGCGGGACGGGGTGGAGCTTGCGACGATCGAAGATCCAGCCGACCGGCAGGATCAGGGCCGAAACGGCTGTGAACAGGGGCGGAATCCTGTCGACGAGCCAGAGCGCGGCGATTGCCGAGGACGCGGCCAGGTAGAGCGATGCCGGAGGCGAATCCGGCGGGGGAGCCGCGGGCCGGGGAGGGATCAAGCTCTTCCCCGGCGCCGCCCGAACTTCCCTGCCTTCGCCGAGCAGGGCCAGCGTCTCCAGGATCGCCTGAAGATGAAGCAATCCTCGGCCGTAGGCCAGCTCTCCTTCGTTCGTCCGGAGCCGCACTTCGGCGCCTTCATCGATAAAGAACCGGGCCAGGGACGCCGCTTCCGAGATCCGCGCCTCGGTCTCCGGCCCGGGCGCGCCGTCCACCGTGACGGTGACCCGGTTGCCGACGGTCTGAGCGAACTCCAGGATGAGCGGGCGGCCGGTTCGAGCGGTCAGCTTCCAATTGATGAGCCGGGAGTCCTCGCCCGGGCCGTATTCGTGGACGCCGTGAAACTCGTCCCCGACACCGCGCTTGGGAACAGGAACGGAGTCCTGCCGGACGGCCGACGTCTCGGGCCGGCCGAAGATTTCGTGGAGAGGCGGCAGGACGGTAACGACCACTTCCTTGAGCGGTCGGCGGTGCCGGAAGAGGCCGAAGGGCTGGACGCATTCAAGGACCAGGTCATCGGCCGAGGTCCGGCCGCGGCGCCGGAAGACATGGGTCATCTCGGCCCGGGCCGAGCCGCGCCCCGGGATAAAGGGCAGCTCGGCCCGGCCCCAGGGGCCTGCGACGGCCATCTGGTGGAGAGCCCGGCGTTTAGGGTTACGGGCTTCGATCGGAATCAGGCACGGCGCGTCGCGAAAGACCTGCTCGGGGATCTCGAAGTCGATCTCGATCCCGACGGCGCCGAACCGGGTTTGGATATACGACGTGAGGAGTGCAGCCAATAGGACGGCGGCCACCAGATAGAGAAGATTGTTGCCCCCGATCAGGCCGCCGAACGCGGTGAAGGCGGCGGCGGCGAGAACGGACAAGCCCAGGCGGGTCCAGCGCATGGGGGTTCGGCTCAGACCGGGACCGGGACCCGGCGCAGGACCTCCTCGATCTCGGCGTCCGATTCGTGAATGCGGACAAGGCCGTAGGATTGCGAGTCGATGATGATCCGGTGGGCCAGGACGGGGACGGCCACGGTTTGGATGTCTTCGGGGAGGAGGTGCTCCCGGCCGTGCGTCAGGGCGTAGGCCTGGGAGGCCCGCCGCAGGAGGAGCGCCCCCCGCGGGCTGGCGCCCAGCTTGACGCGGTGGTCGTCCCGGGTGGCACGGACAAGGTCGAGAATGTAACCCAACAGGGATGGATCGATCCGGACAGATCCCACGCGTTCCTGCAGGGATAGGATCTCGGCGGCGGACAGGACGGGATCGAGCCGCTGGGCCCGTTCATAGTAATCCGTCCCCCGGATGATCTCGGTCTCGTCCCGGCGCGTCGGATAGCCGATTTTCAGCCGTAGGAGGAACCGGTCAAGCTGGGCTTCCGGGAGCGGGAACGTCCCGTGATACTCGATCGGGTTCTGGGTGGCGATGATCATGAACGGCAAGGGCAAGGGCCGCGTCGCCCCGTCCACGGACACCTGCAGGTCGCTCATGGCCTCGAGCAGGGCGCTCTGGGTCTTGGGGGTCGTCCGGTTGATCTCGTCGGCCAGGATGATCTGGTTGAAGATGGGGCCGGGCTTGAAGTCGAAGGCCCCGGTCTTGGCGTCATAGATTGATAGGCCGAGGATGTCCGAGGGCAGGAGGTCGTTGGTGAACTGGATGCGCTTGAAAGACGCGTCGATCGACCGAGCCAGGGCGATCCCGAGAAGGGTTTTGCCGATGCCGGGGACGTCCTCGATCAACAGATGTCCACGGGCCAGCAGAGCGGTCACGGCCAGCCGGACCGTGGCTTCCTCGCCGATGAAGACGCGGCGGATGCTGGCGATCAGAGTTTCGGCGGCATTAGGGGCCATGAGAACCGGATTATAGGATAGAACCTGCGCCCTCACAAGGAAGCCGGGATCAATGGAAGCGCCTGTCCAAGGCCAAAGCGGCGAGAAGGGCGAGGTTGACGCCCGCCAGGGCGGCGAACAGCCGGTCGAGTCCGAGGAGCGGCAGGAGAATCGCCGCCAGGACGAGCGAACCCGCAAACGCCCCCAATAGATCGGCAGCATAGCCGCGGCCGGCTTTTTCGGCCGGGGCCGGACGAGCCCGGCTCAAGGCGGCGAAGAGATATCCTCCCCAACATCCCCAGATCGGGAATAGGCCGGCGAACAAGATAGGGCCCAGCGCTTTGTCCCAGCCCCAGGCGGAAAGGCCGAGGAGCGCGAAGGAGGAAATGGGAGGGATGAGAATATCCAGCGGACCGGCTGTCCGGCGCCGAGCCGCCAGCCAAGCGCCCGTTGCCGTGCCGGCCATGAACAACCCGAGCAGGAGCGCGACGCGGCCATAGAGTCCGCCATATAGGGTCTGGTAGCGGATGAGGAGGAGAATTTCCACGGCCATTGTCGTCAGACCGATCACTGCGAACGGATAGGCGGGCGGCGTTCGGGCCCGCCGTCGGGAGCGCACCAGCGAGACGGCCATCGCGGCAAGGAGCGGCAGGAAGGCGGCCAGAAGAAGCACGAGCGGGCGGGTGGAGGCGAGGAAGTTCAGCAAAGCCGCGTCCGGCCCGCGCTTTTGGGCGCTCCACAAGCCGGTTTGGTACAGGAAGCCGATCGGCCGGTCGTCCGAGTTGATAGCGGCGTCTGCGGCGGCCAGGGCCGTCCGCAGGCGCTCGCGGCGCAGCGGGTGCAGCCGGGCTCGAAGAAAGCCCCGATTGAAGGACGCCGTCTCCACCCCCCTTCGTTCAAGCTCGTCGGCCAGCTGGTCCGGATCGAGAGTCAGCGGGCCCTGGGAGGCCAGAAAGACGGCCGAGGCGCCTGGGACGACCTCGACGCGGGAGAAGGCTGTCTTGAGCGTCGCCTCGTGGGTGCCGAGATATCGCGCCAGGACCGGGCTGACATAGTTCTCCGCCGCCGCGGCGCGGAAGGAGATTACCCCTCCGGGCTTGAGGCGGCCGGCCGCCAGGCGGAAGAATTCGGACGAGTAGAAGCGATTGATCTGGGCGGAGGCGGGGTCGGGCAAGCCGATGAGGATGACGTCGAACCCGGGGCTTTGGCGGCTCAAGTACGCCCGGCCGTCCGCGATCGTCAGGACGATGCGCGGATCGGCCAGGGCGGCGATATCCTCCGGGGGCAGGAAACGCTTCACGGATTGGAACAAAGTCGGATCGGTCTCGACGATTTCGACGGCTTCCGGCCCATAACGCAGGACTTCGGCGGCCAAGCCGGCGAAGCCGTTGCCGAGAAGGAGGACGCGGCCTGTTCGGGGACGCTGCAGGAGCGCGAATCCGGCCGCCTCCTCGCCCGCGGCCTTGTCCCCGGCAGTGAAAGATTTGAGCCCGTTCTCATAGACGGTCACTTCCCCGGCGGCCCGGATGACCTGGACTCGGCCGTAGCGGCCGTCCGTCGTCAGGACCAGTTCGAAAGGGCGCCAGTGAAGGACTTGTCCGGGGGCGTCGAGGACGGCCGGCAGTAGGCTCCATCCCGCGGCCGCGGCCAAGACCAGGCCGCGGCGCGCCTTGGGTCCGTCGAGCCGCGAAGCGAGGACGCCGATGATTCCGACGGCGGCCAAGGCCGCCCCGGTCGAAAGGAAGGGAAGCAGGATGGCGTAGGAAACCGCCGCGCCCGCCGCGGCGCCGGCCGACTCCCAGAAGTAAGCGCCGGCCGAGCTCCCGGAGGACGCGGCCCGGGCGAAGGCCGCTCCGAGGAAGAAATTCATCGGTCCCGTCGCGGCCGCGGCGAAAATCAGGATCGGTCCGAAGCCGGTCACTTCGCCGGGCAGCAGGCCCAAGGCCGGCCCCGATAGGCGCAGCATGGCGAATCCGATCGGCGCGCCGAAGAGAGCGGCCAGCAGGAGATTTTCGGCCGAGGCGCACCCCGGACGGCGGCCGCCGCCAGATCGGCTGCCCAACCCGCCCCAGAGCAGCCAGAATGCCAAAACGAACCCGAACGATAGCTCGGAGCCGTAGAACTGGGCGGCGAATTCCCGCAGCAGGAGGATCTGCCAGGCGGAGGCCAGAAATCCCAGCCGGGCGGCGGCGGGCTGAAGCTTCAGGTCCACAGCCCGGGGATCGGCGTTCGGCAGATCGGGCAAGCGCCCCCCTTGAGATGGACGGCTTTGATCTCATAGCCGGAACGCTCGATGATCGCCGTCCGGCACTTCGGGCAGTAGGTGTTCTCCCCCTCGTGTCCAGGGACATTGCCGAGGTAGACGAAGCGAAGCCCCTCGGCCAGGGCGGTGCGACGGGCCGCTTCCAGCGTCGAGACGGGAGTCGGGGGCAGGTTCTTGAGCAGATACATCGGCTGGAAACGCGTGAAATGAAGCGGCACGTCCGGCCCGATCTCGCCCAGGATCCAGCGTGTCATGTCCCGGATCTCGGACTCGCCGTCGTTGAGTGTCGGGATGACGAGGTAAACGATCTCCAGCCAGATCCCGCTCTTGCGGACCGTTCGAATGGCCTCCATCACCGGCGCCAGATCTCCCCGGACATAGGTCTTATAGAAATCCTTTCGGAAAGCCTTGAGGTCGATCTTGATCGCGTCCACTTTTTCCGTCAAGGCCCGCAGCGGCTCGGGGTTGATGTGCCCTCCGGTGACGACGACGCTCTTCAACCCCAGCCGGCGGGCCTCGACCGCCGTGTCCGCCATGTATTCGTAGTAGACCGTCGGCTCCGAGTAGGTGAAGGCGATCGACGGGCATCCGTATCGCAGGGCCGTCTCGGCCGCCGCCCGCGGCGGAAGGTCCGCCGCGTCGACCTGCTCCGGCCGGGATTGGGAGATCTCCCAATTCTGGCAAAACCTGCAGTTGACGTTGCAGCCGGCCGTGGCCAGCGATAGGGCGTTCGTTTTGGGCAGGACGTGGAAGAACGGCTTCTTCTCGATCGGGTCGACATGGAGAGCGCAGACCTTGCCGTAGACGAGCGAATAGTAAGTCCCCCCGTCGTTCTCCCGCACGCCGCAGTAGCCGCGCTCCTTGTCGCCCAAGCGGCAGCGGCGCGGGCAAAGCTCGCATTCGATTTCGCGGTCCGGCAGCTTCTTGTAATAGCGGGCTTCGACCTTGGAGAGATTGGGCGTCTGGCCGAACGAATAGGCGTCGGCAAGGACGCGGCCCGCTCCGCTGCCGAGGGCCAAGCCGGCGCCCGCCGCCCCCCGGAGAAAGCCCCTTCGCCGCATCAGGCCGACTCCTCGACGACCCGGATTGCCGCCAATGAGGAGGCGCCCAGGCCGAGCCGCTCGGCCGAAGCCAGGTAGCGCGCGGGGCGGCCGTCCTCCTCGAGGCTCGGCAGGCCCTTGGCTTGCCGAAGGCCGGCTACGATCCGCAGGCCCACCGCGTCCACGGCTACAGGGTCGGTCCCGAAGACAAGGGTCTCGCTCCGATCGGCCCATTTGGCGTGGAACGACGGCCCTCGGTTGAATTGGACGGTCAGGGCGTCCAGGACGGTCAGCCGGTGCTTGGAACGGATAGGCGGGGCGTCGACGAGATCGGCGACGAATGGGTCGCAGCCGTCGTCATGGTATTTGTTGGGGTTGTGGATGGCGCCGAAATAGTTCTTCATCCCGGCCGTGAGCCCGGCCAGGCCGTGGTCCTTGAGGACGGCGAAGCTGATCGAGGCCGTCACCATCTCCGTCTGGATGGCGGAGAACCGCCCGGCGATCGAACGGTGTTCCAGGGGTTCGGCTCCGTAACCGGCGCCGACCGTGTCCGTGCCGTAAACGCGAAATTCGGAGCCCGAGTTGCTGAGTCGGTAGCCGGCCTCGCGCAGCTCACGGTTCGTCCGGTCCCAGATGGTGACGGCTTGATCGGGGAGCCCGGCCCGGACAAGCAGACGGGCCAGGGGGAGGGTCACCTCGGGCGGGGATGTCAGCCGCCGGCCGGCGATACCGTTGATCTTGATCCCGACCCGGTCGGTCGGGACGAAAAGGGCGGCCAATCCGGCCGCCGCTCCCGTCTGGCCGGTCAGCCGGCTTAGGCCTCGCTCGAACATGGCGACGAGAGAGGCGGGCCTGACCATCCCGTCGG
This sequence comes from Candidatus Aminicenantes bacterium, assembly GCA_026393855.1. NCBI lineage: Bacteria > Candidatus Aminicenantota > Candidatus Aminicenantota bacterium. The sequence goes on along the minus strand of JAPKZJ010000068.1, from coordinate 59,531 downwards.
ACGAGAGCACTCCGGGCGCCCGGACAACGACGACCATCGGAGCGGCCATGCATATCAAGGTAGCCCCCGCGGCGGGCGAAGTCAACAACCGCTCAATCGCCGGCTTGTCATAAGCAGCAAGGACCCGTATCATAGAAGACGGCTGATCGATCCGAGGAGCGAGAAAATGAAACATTCCAAGTATACGCTTAGCGCCATCAGCCTGGCGCTGGCCGTATTGTCCGTTGTCGCCATCGCCGGCGGGGCCTTAAAGACGCTCGACCTCCTGCCCCGCATCCCCGGCTGGTCGTTCTCCGAGGAGCCGAAGCTATACGGGCCCGAATCGCTTTTCGAATACATCGACGGGGCGGCTGAAGCCTTCATCAACTATGACATGATCGACGCCGCCGTGGGCCAGTTCAAGCAGGACGGCGGGAAGGCCACCCTTAGCGTCGACGTCTACGACATGGGCCGTCCGCTCAACGCCTTCGGCATCTATACGACCGAGCGCTTTGCGGAGAGCCGTTTTCTGCCGATCGGCGTCCAGGGCTACCTCGAGGAGGGGACGCTCAACTTTCTGGCCGGGAAGTATTACGTCAAGCTGATGGCCTACGACGCCGGCGAGAAGACCGAACCCGTCCTGCGGGCATTCGCGGCCGAGATCCTCCGCAAGATCGGCGACCCGGGCGCATTTCCGGCCGTCCTCAAGGCTTTCCCGGCCGAGGGGCGCATCGCCAACAGCGAGAAGTTCATCCTGAAGAGCTTCCTGGGCCTGGAATTCATGAAAAACGGCCTGGTTGCCTCTTATAAGACCGCAGGCGGGGCATTCGACGCCTTTATCATCGAGACGGCTTCGGAGGGCGAAGCGGCGACGCTGTTGAAGCGTTACCTGGCCAAGGCGGCCGTTTCTCCGACCTCCTCTCCGGCCAAGTTCAAGGACCCTTACCTCGATAACATGACCGTCGGGCAATCGGGCCGCTTTCTTTTCGGGACGATGAAAGTCAAAGACGCCGATAAAGCGGCGGGCGATCAAACGGCCGCCGGGCTGGAGGCGGGGTTGGCTGGGAAGTAGGCCGGCTTAGCCCAGAAAGGCCTTTAAGGCCTTGTATTCCTCTTCCAGCCGTTGCAGGGCCGTGCCGGCAGCCGGGCCGTTCTTTTCCCGGCCGGCGGTTTCGATAGCCTGGGCCGCTTCCCGCAATCCCGGCAGGCTAAGGTTGGCCGAAGCCCCTTTCAAGCCGTGGCCCAGGGAACGGACCTGATCCAAGTCGCCCGCTTCGAGGGCGGATGTGATGGCGGCCGATTTGGCTGCGTATTCCTCGTCGTAAAGAGCCAGAAGCTCGTCCAGAAAAGCCTCGTCGCCGCCGATCCGCTCCAGCGCTTCGGCCCGGTCGAGGGGGAGAGTGCGATCAGGCCTTGCCGGTGCCACGGGAGATTCCTTTTCGACGCGGTGGGGCGGGTTCGGAGCGGACCACCCGGTCGCGACCGAGGCGCTTGGCCTCGTAGAGAGCCAGATCGCCAGCCTGGATGAGCCGGTCGGCCGTCGGCCGGGTCCGGTTCTCGCTGGATGAAACCCCGATTGACAGGGTGAACCCCAGCGCTTGCCCGTTGAACTTGGCCGGCTTCCGGATACAGTCCCGGCGCAGGCGCTCGGCGATCCCAGCCGTGTGGGACAGCCGGCAGTTGGGCAGGACGATCAGGATTTCGTCTCCGCCGTAGCGGCCGATCCGATCGTAGGGCCGGACTTGTTTCTGAAGACGGGAGGCGAGCGCGGCCAGGACTTTGTCGCCGGCCTGATGTCCACAAGTGTCGTTGATGGTCTTGAAGTTGTCGACGTCCATCATGATCAGGCTGGTCGGCTGGCCCTCCCGCTCGCCCTGGGACAACACCTCCTCCAGGAACTGCAGGATCGTCCTCCGGTTCCAAAGCTTGGTCAGCCCGTCCTTGGTGGCCAGGTCGAAGAGGCGCTTTTGGCTTTGCAGGAGCTTGTCCTCCAGCTCGATGATGCGGCGCCCGGTCTGCAGGCGAGCCTTCAGCTCCTGGAATTTGATCGGCTTGACCATATAGTCGTCCGCGCCCGCTTCCAAGCCGGCAATGATATCCTCGGATTTATCCCGTGAGGTCAGCAGGATGATGTAGGTGTAATGCTTGCCGGCCGCCGCCCGGACTCGCCGGCAAAGCTCGGGGCCGTCCGCTTCCGGCATTTCCCAGTCCAGCAAGGCCATCCGGATCTTCGGGTCCTGCAAGGCCTGCCAAGCTTCGCCGCCGTTGCGCGTGGACACGGTCTCCAAGCCCCAGCTTTCAAGCGACTTGATCATGATCCGGGAGGATACCGGGTCGTCATCGGCGATCAGGATGTGCGGCGGGGCAGACGCTTTGGGAGTCATGAGGACCCTCCTTGTTTTCGAACGACTCGCGCTGAACCATCCCTCGCTGGAGGGCGGCCTCGGGAAGAGATGATCTTCGTTGAGTCATTCTCTCTAAGAACTCCGGCGAGGTCAATCCCCTCGAAGGGTGAATTCGCGGGGGATGGCCCCCCCCCCCGTAACGATCGATTTACAAGGACCTTCGGTATGGCTTAATATAGCTTTGTGGACAAGAACAAATCGCTGACCTTCGCCAGCATCCTGCTATCGATCTTTCTCATCGGGGGCTTCCTGCGGCTGGCCAAGTCCTTTCTCATCCCGTTCGTCCTGGCCTTGTTCATCTATTTTGTGCTCTCGCCGGTGCTCGATCTGTTGACGCGCTGGAAGGTCTCCCGCGGCGTCGCCGTCGGCATCATCCTGCTGGTCACCGCCCTCCTCCTCTATCTGATGGGGGTGCTGTTCTACGAGAGCGGCAAGAGCTTCGCTTCCGAAATCCCCAAATACGGCCAAAAATTCACCGATATGGTCGCTGCCCTGCAGCAAAACCTCCATTTGACTTCGACCCGCTGGGATCCCTTGGTTTGGCTCAAGAGCATGAACGTCGAGAAGCTGGGCTCGATGGCCCTGTCCTCGCTGGGGACGTTCCTGTCGTTCCTCTCGACCTTCTTCCTCGTCCTCATTTTCCTGATCTTCATGTTGGCCGGTCGCGGCCGATTGAACGAGAAGATCCATCGCTCCTTTTCGCCCCATCGCGGCGCCCAGCTCGCGGCCATCATTGACCAGATCGACAGCCGGGTCCAGAAATACCTGGCCATCAAGACGGCGATCAGCATCGCCTCGGGCCTGATCACGACCCTGCTCCTGATGATCTTCGGGGTGGATTTCGCCATCGCCTTCGGGTTCATCACCTTTCTGCTCAACTACATCCCCAACATCGGTTCTTTCATCGCCAAAGTGCTGCCCTTCCTGATCGCGATGGTCCAGTTCTCGAGCTTCTGGAGGGCCTTTTGGATCCTGGTCATCATGACCTTGATCGATGCCGTCATGGGCATGGTCATCGAGCCGCGCCTGATGGGCCAGGGGCTGGGGCTCAGTCCCCTGGGCATCCTGCTGTCCCTGTTCTTCATGGGTTGGATGTGGGGCATCCCGGGGATGATCCTGGCCGTGCCCATCATGGCCGTGCTCAAGATCGTCTGCAGCAGCTTCCCGAACCTCCGGTTTCTGGACGCCCTGCTGAGCAAATAGCCCTCGCGACGACAGGCAAAGCGCTGGTCGTTACGAGGACTACGAAACGACTGCCCCCGGGCGCTTTTTTGCCGACGTCGATGCCCCCGTATTTTTCGTATCTTCGCCCAATTCCGGGGAGACTCGGGCGGTTCGGGGTATCGGCCAACGGCGAAATCGCGAGGGCGGCGCCTTTTTCCATAACTCCCCGAGGGAACCTGGCTCCGGCCAGGCGCCGAGGGCTGTTTGAGCACGCGACCATCTAACGGAATCGAAATGGAGTGGGCGGTCTATAAGACCGGACGATCTTGAATGCGCAGTTCCGAGGCGCCGAGGGGAGCTGTGGGAAAAGGCGAGAAGAGCCCGAAGCCGCCGGGTCGATACTCCGAACTGCCCTCCGCGGAATTGGGCGATGAATTTATTTCTCGACGATGAACGTCTCCGGGGTCAGCGACTTGATTTTTCGTCCCAGGAAGCTTTTCAAGGCGGTCTCGGCGGCTTTCTGCTCGGCCGCTTTCCGGGACGCCCCCTTGGCCTTGGCCAGCGAGGTCCGGTTGGCGAAAACCTCGACGGTGAAGACCCGGTCATGGTCGGGGCCGGTGCAGGAGACCACTTTGTAGCTGGGCGAGGGAAGGTCCTCCTTCTGGAGGTATTCCTGGAGCGCGGACTTGTAATTGTCGACGGTGTAACCGATCGTCTGAACTTTTTGGAAGGTCGACTCGATCAGAGGCAGGAAGAAGTAGCGGGCGGCCTCGAATCCGCCGTCCAGGTAGATGGCCCCGATCACGGCTTCGAAGACGTCGGCCAGGATGTTCGACTTGTGGCGGCCGCCGCTGCGCTCCTCGCCCCGGCCCAGCCGGATATGATTGTCGAGGTGGATCTGCTTGGCGAACTCGGCCAAGGCGACCGTGGACGAGGCGGACGACTTCAGCTTGGACAGGTCGCCCTCGGTAGTGTCGCGGTAGTTGGAGAAGAAGTAATCGGCCGTGATGAGCCCGATGACCGAGTCACCCAGGAACTCGAGCAGCTCGTTGTCGCGGCATTGACCCTGGTTCTCGTAGGCATAGGAGCTGTGGGTCAGGGCCTGCTCGCGAAGGTCTTTGCTCCGGAAGAAATAATGGATCTGCTCTTCAAACGGGGTGGTCCGAGGCACCGGAGCCTGGCGGGGCGGGCGCGCCGCGGGCGGCGGCGGCGCGGGCTTAGCCTGGACGGGGTTTTCGGGCAGGGCCTGCGGCGGCCGCTGCCCTTGGGGCGATTTTCCCCGCCGTCGAGGCCGGGGTTGACCGCCCGACTGGTTTCGCTGCGGACTCCTCCCCCCCCGGCCCTGGGATTGTCCCTGGGGGTGGGGTTGGCCTTGCTGACTCCGTTGCCGGCCCGAGAGCTCCGGGCGCGGCCCTGACTGAATGCGGGGCGTAGCGGGATTGGGTTCCGGCTTGGGAGGATCCGGGAGCGTCGAGGGTGCGGGGGGCAGGCCGGGTTCGGCCGGCGACGGCTTGGCTTTTGGCTTTCCGAAGATTCTCATGGCTGTTCCTTTGGGAAAACGGGATGTCCGCCCACGATCGTCCGGACGGCGGCGCCCCGCAGGGCCCAGCCGTCGAACGGCGTGTTGCGGCTCTTGGAATGGAAAGCGCCGGAATCGACGACGACGGAACGGTCCAGATCGAGGATCGTCAGGTCGGCGTCGGCGCCGGCGGACAGGCGGCCTTTGTTCCGGAGGCCGAGGATCTCGGCCGGTCGGGTCGACCAGAGGGCCACGAAACGGGCCAGGCCGATCAGGTTCCGGCCGACGAGACGGTCGAGCAGGAGCGGGACCGCCGTCTCAAGGCCGACGATGCCGAATGGGGCGGCGGCGATCCCAACCGCTTTCTCGGCCGTCGTGTGGGGCGCGTGGTCGGTGGCGAGGACGTCGATCGTCCCGTCCGCCACGGCCTCGAGGAGCGCCGCCACGTCCTCCTCGCCGCGAAGCGGCGGGTTCATCTTGAAGCGGGCGTCCCCGGTCTCGAGGGCGGCGTCGGTCAGGGTCAGATGATGGGGGGTCGCCTCGGCGGTGATCGGGACGCCCCGCCGCTTGGCCTGGCGCACGATCCGGACCGATCCGGCCGTACTCAAGTGGGCGATGTGGACGGGCGCGCCCAGGGCCTCGGCCAGGATGGCGTCCCGCGCGACCATGACGTCCTCGGCGGCGGCCGGGATTCCCGACAAGCCGAGGCGGGCCGCCCAAGGCCCCTCGTGCATGACTCCGGATCCGGCCAGGGAGGCGTCTTCGCAATGGTCCGTGATCGGCTTCCCCAGGCCGCGGGCGGTTTCCATGGCCCTCCGCATCAGGGCGGCGTTTTGGAGGCAGCGGCCGTCGTCGGAGAAGGCCACGGCCCCGGCGGCTGCCAGGGCGGCCATATCGACGAGCTCCATTCCCCGAAGCCCCAGCGTCATGGCGGCGATGGGGAAAACGTTGACAACGGCTTTGCCGGCCGCCCGGGCCAGAATCAGCCTGGTGATCTCGGGGCGATCGTTGACCGGATTCGTGTTGGGCATGGCGCAGATCGAGGTGAATCCTCCGGCGGCCGCCGCCCAAGCCCCCGTCTCGATCGTCTCTTTGTGCTCTTGGCCGGGCTCGCGCAAGTGGACGTGCATATCGATGAACCCGGGGGCGACGACGAGCCCGGAGGCGTCGATCAGGAGGGCTTCCCCGGCCTCGATCCGGGGTTCGACCGCGACGATGCGGCCGTCTTCGATCAGGACATCGCGGCAACCGTCGACGGCGGTTCCCGGGTCGACGACCCGGCCGCCTCGGACGAGGAGCTTCAAGGCCGCGGCATCCTTGCCCGTTGCCGCGCCGCCGGCCGGCTCAGGGCGACCGGCTCGGCGATCAGGACCTCGTCGCTCTTGTCCGTCTCCCGAAGCCGCACCTGTACGATCTCGCGGCGGGAGGTGGGCAGGACTTTGCCCACATAATCGGCCCGGATGGGCAGCTCCCGATGGCCGCGATCGATGAGGACGAGGAGCTGGATCGTTTCGGCCCGGCCGATGTCGAAGAGCGAATCCATGGCCGCCCGGATGGTCCGGCCTGTGAATAGGACGTCGTCCACCAGGATGACGTTCTTGCGGGCGATCGGGAAGGGCAGAACGCTCCGGCCGGCGGCCGGAACGGGATGAGACGCGCTCCGGTCGTCGCGGTAGGGGGAGATGTCCAGGGCCGCCACGGGGATCTCCACTCCTTCCATGTCCCGGATCAGGCCCGCGAGACGGCGGGCCAGGGGAAGGCCCCGAGTCGGGATGCCGACGATGACCAGGTTCTTGAGGTCGCGGTTGCGCTCCAGGATTTCCGTGGCCAGGCGGAACAGAACCCGGCGAATTTTTGCCGCATCCATGATGGCGGCTTTGATTTTTTCTTTCAACTCGGTCTCCAGCGTTATTTATATCATTGAACGGGGTTTGGCCTCAAATGCCCTGGCCCAGAACCCGGCGGCGGAAATAACCCCTGGCCGCCTCCGCGTCGCGGGCGATCTGGGCTCGCAAGGACTCGGCGTCGGGATAGCGGGCTTCGTCGCGGAGCTTGCTCAGGAAGGCCAGCCGGACTCCGACTCCGTAGAGGTCGCCATGAAAGTCCAGGATATGCGTCTCGATGGTGACCTCGTGGCCGTGGAAGGTCGGGCGCACGCCCACGCTGGTGACCGAGGGGAAGACCCGCTCGTCCGAGGTTAGGACGGAAACGAACACGCCCCGAGGGATGAGCTCGTTGGGGGTGATCAGGTTGGCGGTGGGGAAGCCGATGCGGCGGCCCCGCCGGGCGCCTGCGACGACGTCGCCTTCGACGGCGTAGGGGCGGCCGAGCAGGGCGTTGGCCATCTCGATTCTCCCACTCATCAGGAGATCGCGGATCCGGCTGGAGCGGACGATCCGCCCGGCTCGTTTGACATGGGGGATGGTCCGCACGGCCAGGCCGTCCCGCCGCCCCCAGCGGCGGAGGTCGGCCACGGCGGCCGAGCGATCGGGGCCGAACCGGAAATCCGCGCCGACCACCACGACCCGGGCGTTGATTCCGGAGATCAGGGTTTCCCGGACGAATTCCTCGCCGGGGCGGCGGGCGAACTCCAGGCTGAACGGCACGATCACGACCGCATCCAAGCCGAGGTTGGCCAAGCCTTCGAGGCGCTGGTCGAGGGTTTGCAGCATGCAGAGCCGGTGGGGGCCGAAGACCTTCTCCGGGTGCGGAGCGAAGGTCACCGCGGCCGCCGGGAGTCCTCGTCGGGCGGCCGCGGCCTTGAGCCGGTCGATGATCCGGCGGTGGCCGAGGTGAAGGCCGTCGAAGTTGCCGATGGCCGCGGCCAAGGGCGGCTTGGAAGGGGGGATGGCGGCCAACGAGCGGAAAATGCGCATGCCGGGCGTCCGCTCAGACCTTGAGAATCTCCGCCTTCTGCACGTAATGGAGCTTCAGCTCCGACAGGCAGCCATCGAGGAAGTCGAATTCCGCAGGCCGCAGCCGGCCCTGGGTCCGGTCCTTGAGCAGGTCCAAAAGGTCGATCATCCGTTTGGCGTATTCGAGGTTCATGTCGGAACCGCCCTTAACGGGGTCCTCGTACACGAAGAACCGGGCCGCGTCCAGAAGCGATCTCGGCGGCGGCTTGGCCGGGGACCGAAGGTATGCTAAAAGATGGACCATGGAAGTCAGGGAACGAGAAAACATCGTAACACGGAATCCCGGCGAAGGCGCCGGCCCCAAGTTTCAGCGCCTGGTCGATATCCTGGCGGCTTTGCGCGGCCCCGGCGGATGCCCCTGGGATCGGGAACAGGACGCCAAGTCCATCGCCGGCTATTTCCTGGAGGAAGTCTACGAGGCCGTCGACTCCTTGGACCAGGGCGATCCCAAGGCCCTGGCCGAGGAGTTGGGGGATGTCCTGATGGAGGTCGTCTTCCTGGCCCGGATCTTCGAGGAGAAAGGGGACTTTGACGCCGCCGCAGCCCTGGACGGCATCAACGAGAAGCTGATCCGCCGCCATCCCCACGTCTTCGGCGGCCCGCCGGTGCAGGACGCCGCCGGGGTCCTCGTTGTCTGGAACCGGGAAAAGCGCAAAGAGAAGAACCGGACTTCGCCGTTCGAGGGCATCCCGGAATCGGCGCCCTCGCTGCTGCGGGCCTTTCAGATCGGCCAGCGGGCCGCCCACGAAGCCTTCGATTGGCCGGCCGCCGGCGATGCCCTGGCCAAGGTCCGGGAGGAGCTGGACGAGATCGACGCCGCTCTGGCCGGCGGCCGAAGCGGCGAGATCGAGGAGGAGATCGGGGACGCCCTGTTCGCCCTGGCCCAGGCCGCCCGCCTGGCGAAGGCCAACCCCGAGCTCGTCCTGCGCCGGGCCAACGCCAAGTTCATGGCCCGGTTCCTGGAGCTTCAGAAGGATTTCGCCGCCCGCGGCCGGGCGCTCCGCGACGCCACGCCGGCCGAGATGGACGCCGTCTGGGAGGAAATTAAAAAAGGTGCTTCTCCCATCTCCGGGAAATAAGCGCGGTTAGGGGTATTGGCCAACGGCGAAATTGCGAGGGCGGCGCCTTTTTCCACAACTCTCTGAGGGAACCTGGCTCTGGCCAGGCGCCGAGGGCTGTTTGAGCATGCGACTATTTAACGAAATCGAAACGGAGTGGGTGATCTCCAAGACCGGATGATCTCGAATGCGCAGTTCCGTAAGATCCTTAATTCCGAAGGCGCCGAACACTTTTGATTTTATTGATATCACCTCCCCAGCCCCTCCTTCCAAGGAGGGAGCCGGTTAGCGCCTTCGGCTGCATGTGCCGAGACGAGCTGTGGGAAAAGGCGAGAAGAGCCCGAAGCCGCCGGGCCAATACCCCGGACTGCGTTTCCCGGAGATGGGAGAAGACCTGAATAATTAGGCGGCCGGCTTTTTCCGCAGGAAGAGGGCGGCCTTGACGAACTCGTCCAAGCCCCCGTCCAGGACCCGCTCGGTGTCGCCGGTCTCGACCCGCGTTCGGAGGTCTTTGATCATCCGGTAGGGGTGGAGGACATAGGAACGGATCTGGTTGCCCCAGGCGATCTCGGTCTTGGCGTCCTCCATCTTGTCGATCTTCTCCCGCTTCTTGCGCTGCTCGAGCTCGTAGAGGCGGGCTTTGAGGACCTTCATGGCGGCGGCCTTGTTCTTGTGCTGGGACCGCTCGTTCTGGCACTGGGTGACGATGCCGGTGGGCATGTGGGTGATGCGGACCGCGGAGTCCGTGGTGTTGACGTGCTGGCCGCCCTTGCCGCCGGCCCGGTAGGTATCGATCTTAAGATCATCGGGGCTGATGGCGACTTCGACATCGTCGTCGACCTCGGGATAGACGAAGACCGCGGCGAAGGAGGTATGGCGCCGCTTGGCGGCGTCGTACGGAGAGATGCGGACGAGCCGATGGACGCCGTTCTCCTGGCTTAAGTTGCCGAAGGCAAAATCGCCCTCGATCCGGATGGTGGCGCTTTTAATGCCCGCTTCTTCCCCCGGCGTCACGTCCAGGGCCTCGGCCTTCCAGCCTTTCTGCTCGGCGTAGCGGAGGTACATCCGCAGCAGCATCGAGGCCCAGTCCTGCGATTCGGTTCCGCCCGCCCCCGGGTGGATGGTCAGGATGGCGTTGCGGGGATCGTCGGTTTCGGAGAACAGGGCCTGGAGCTCCGCCTCTTCCAGATTCTTGGCGAAGGCGGCGACGGCTTGCTCGAAGTCCTGGTCGACCGGCTCGCCTTCGCGGGCCAGCTCCAGCAGGACGTCGATGTCGTCTTTCTTGCCATAGAGGCTGGCCAGAAACTGGATCTCGCGTTCCAGCCGCTTCTTGCTCTGCTGCAGGGTTAGGGACCGCTTCTGATCGCCCCATACGGCCGGGTCGGACAGCTCTTTGGTCAGGGCCTCGAATTCGGTTCGCCGGGAGGCCAAGTCGAAAAAGGCGCGCAGCTCTTCGAACTTGGTGAAAAGGACTCGGGCTTTGGCCTCGAGGTCGTTGAAATGGCCGGAAGTGGCCGCGTTTTGCTGGGTCATGGGCGTCTCTTGATGAGGGCTAGGATTAGGGAAAGGCCCGCAATCGCCACGGAGGCGACGGAGAAGGCGTCTCCGTAGCGGGAATAGAAGGTGGTCTCGGTCTGCGGCGTCACGTCGCCGGCCAGGAAAGTCCGAACGCCGACTTCGCTCTGGGCTACGACCCGGCCGAAGGGGTCGATGATGCCGCTGACTCCGGTCGTGGCGGCGCGCAGGACGAAGCGGCGATTCTCCACGGCCCGAAAGACGGCCTGGGCGAAGTGCTGGTAGGGGGCCGATGTGGCTCCGTACCAGCCGTCGTTAGTGATGGTGACCAGGAAACGGGCCCCGTTCTTGACGAAGCGGCGGACCTCGTCTGGGAAGGCGATCTCGTAGCAGATCGGCGATCCGTAGGGGATGTCGCGGAAGGAGTGCAGCGTCCGCCCTCGGCCGGGCGTCAGGGCGCCGACCGCCGGAGCCAGCCGCTCGACGAACCCGAAGATCGGGCGATAGGGGATGTATTCCCCAAAGGGCACGAGGTGCATCTTGGCGTATTTGGAAACGGCCCGGTCCGGCGATAATTGGAGAGCCGAGTTGTAAAATCGCCGCGCGTCGGGTTCGCCCGACGTCTCGATGGTGCCCAGCAGTAGGCTCGCGCCCGATTCCCGGACGAACCTGGTCAGGATGGCCTCGAGCCGGTCATGAAAGGAATCGTCGCAGCTGAAGCACAGGGGTACGGACAGCTCGGGCCAGACGATGAGCTTGGCGCCCTGGTCACGGGCCTGCCGGGTCAGATCCATGTGCTCCTCGAAGAGAGCCATGATCTTATCGGCCCCGGCGCCGTTCCAATCCATGTCCGGCGAGACGTTGCCCTGGATGACCGCGGCCCGGAATGTCTGGGGGCCGGGCACGACCTTGGCCTGGCCCAGAAATCCCGCCACATGCACGGCGGCTAGGGCGATCGTGCCGAAGGCGAACGGCAGGCGTTTCATATGGGTGATGGAACCGGCGAACAAGGATTGGAACATGACCAGGAGGAACGACACCCCATAGACGCCCGTGACCGCGGCGACCTGGATGAAGGCCGTGTTTTTATATTGGCTCAAGCCCAGAAGGCCCCAAGGGAAGCCCGTCAGGACATGGGTGACGCCGTACTCCAGGGCGACCCAGAGAAACGGCGCGACGAAGAACGCGGTTTCACCCAGCCGGCGGCGGAGGATCGCAAATCCGAGGCCGAAGAGGGCCCAAGTCGATGCCAGGAGCAGGATGAGAAGCAGATAGACGAGCAGGCTGACGACGATCGGAAGATTCCCGTAGTGGGCCGGGACGTTGGGAATCCAGTAGAGGAGAAGGCCATAGAAAAAAGCGCCCGCAACCCAGCCCAGAACCAGGCCCTGGCGCGGCCGGGCTTTGACCAGCAGGAAGAGCAGCGGCAGGAGCGAGATCCAGGCGAAGAACATCAGGTTGAGCTTGGGGAAGGCGAGGGCGGTCAGCGCTCCCGAGGCCGCCGCGCCGAGCAGGTCAATCACCGCCAGCCGGCCGGATTTGGGATCGTTCGTCATGCGGGATGGCCTCAACGCCGGCGGAAGACCGGTCAGCCCTTGACCAGGAAATAGTCGGCGTTCTTCTTTTTGGCCGCTTCGGCCAGCTTGATCCTGGCCTTGTCGGCCTCGGCCTTGTTTTCGTAGGGACCGACGCGGACGCGATAGACCGTCCTCTTGTCCCGGGCCAACGGATCCAGCACGAGAGTCGGAAAGCCGTCTTTCTCCAGCTTGCGGGCGACCGATTCGGCCGCGGCCCTCTCGTCGACGGCGGCGACTTGGACGTACCATACGCCGGCCGTGACGGCGGGCGCTTGAGCCGGCTTCTTGACCTCGGCCGAAGGCGCGGTCGTTTTGGCGGCCGGTTTATCCAGGGGCTTGTTCTCGGGCTTATCGGCAGGCTTATCAGAAGGCTTAACGGCCGGCTTCTCGCCGGGGCCGGATGCGGGAGCGGCGGCCCCCGATTTCACAGCCGGGGGGTCGGCCTTCGGCACGATCGCGCCGGGCTTGGCTTCGGGACCGGCGCTGCGCGCATGGGCGTCGAGCTCGGACTGGATCGTTCCGGCGGGTATGGCCGGTTTGGCTGTTTTCTCCCCAGCCTTGGCGGCCAGGGACGTCTTTTTGCTGCCCATGGAGATGCCCAAGAGGAAGACGAAAGCGCACAGCGCGATCAGGCCCAGAAAGACCCCTACCAGCTGGTGGGTGGCGAACTGCAGTTCACGCCCGCGCTTGGCCATGTCAGTGTTCTTGCTCGGATGTCTTCACGCTGATTCCATTATAGAAAGGGCATTAGCGGAAGTCAACCGAGCCGAGCGGGAGTCTTGACATTTGGGGGGCGAAAAACTAAAGTAAGGCTTTCCACGCAGGAGATTTCAATGATCAAGAACGATATAGCCCTGGCCATCGAGAAGAAGTCCAGCTTCAATGCGGCGAAATCCCTTCTGATTGTGGAAGCCATTCTCGATGCCCTCAAGGACGCCTTGGCCAAGAAGGAAAAGGTCGAGATCCGGGGCTTCGGCAGTTTCAAGGTCATGGCCAAGAAGACCGGCTACGGCCGCGATATCCGCCGCAAGAAGCAGATCCACATCACCGAAGGCAAGCGTATCAAGTTCCGTTGCGGCCAGGAGCTGAAGAACATCCCGTCCGAATGACCGGGTCCTGTCCCGAGGCTCCGCCTCTTCCCGATACGCCGGAGGAATATCCCATGGCCCGTATCGTCCGCCCCCTGACTCCAGACGGCATCCGCACCTACCCCCTCCGCTCCCGGCCCAGCAAGGTCGGCCTGGCTGATTTTGCCCGCCCCCTGGCGCCGGGCGCGTCCGTCGCCGAATTCTTTGAGTCCCTGCCGGGCTTCTTGGCGGCGGCGGACTTTCGGGCTTTCGTGGCGGCCTGCCGGGCCGGGCGCGACCGGGGCAAGCCGTTGGTGTGGGGCATGGGAGCTCACGTCATCAAGGTCGGATTGAGCCCGATCATCCTGGACTTGATGCGGGAGGGATGGGTGTCCGGGCTGGCCCTCAACGGCGCCGGCATCATTCATGACTTCGAAATCGCCTTCGCCGGCCGCACCTCCGAGGATGTCGAAGCCCGCATCCGCGACGGCCGCTTCGGCATGGCCAAGGAGACCGGCGAGCTTTTGAACGTGGCCATCCGGTCGGGCGCCGCGGCGGGGCTGGGGCTCGGCGAATCCGTCGGCCGGATGATCGCCGGATCGAAGTTTCCCCATCGCGACTCGAGCCTGCTGGGCACCGCGGCCCGCTTGAAGATCCCGGTCACCGTCCATGTGGCCATCGGGACCGATATCATCCATGTCCATCCCCAGGCCAGCGGCGAGGCCATCGGCCAGGCCTCGCTGCGGGATTTCTTCCGCCTGGCCGGGCTGGTGAAAGAGATGAACGGCGGCGGCGTCTACCTCAACGTCGGATCGGCCGTCCTCCTGCCCGAAGTCTTTCTCAAGGCCGTCTCCTTGGTCCGTAACAAAGGCCACAAGCTGGACGGCTTTTCCACCGCCGTCTTCGATTTCATGCGCCACTACCGGCCGTCCGAGAACGTGACCAAGCGGCCGCTGGGGAAGAAGGGGAAAGGCTATTACTTTGTCGGCCCGCACGAGATTCTCATCCCGCTGCTCGCGGCCGCTCTCAAGGAATCAAAGTCCTAAGCCGATACTTACGCAAGAACCCTTGATTCAAGGCTCGAGACAAGGGGGTTCGCTATGGCGGAAATTTTTGCGCCGTGGCGTCTCGTTTTTCTCGGCGGCTCGGAACTCGCGTCCCGCATTGATTTTACGGTCTTTGTACGGTCCACTCAGACATCCTCACCGGCCGGCCTCTTTCCGGGCCGCACCTTTCGGAGCCGCATGACGAATCCTCCCCTGTTATAGGGGAGGCAGGAGGGGTAAGACCAATAAGAGAAATTGGAATGCGGCTCCGCTTGGGCGAAATTTCCGCCCTCGCGACGACGGGCGAGGCGCCGGTCGTTACGAGGACTGCGAAGCGACCGCATCGGCGCTCACCCCCATGCTCTTCGCCCAATTTAAGAAAACAGCCATTTCTGAAGAACTTGAGAATTAGACAAACGAGAAAAGCTAAAGGAAATATGATCCGGCTACTCGGGATTATTTTCGTTTAGCGGAGGCGGACTCGTCCAAGAGAAGCGTGTATACCGCTTCGGCCCGGGCCAGGGTCTCTTCCAAGGCGCCCGAAGTATTGATCACGTAATCGGCCCGGCGGGCTTTTGCCGCGGGATCCATCTGCGCCGCCAGTCGGCGCTCGGCCTCGGCCTTGGTCAGGCCGTCCCGCTCCATGAGCCGCTTGGTCTGCGTCCGGCGATCGCACTTGACCACGACCACCCGATCGAAGAAATTCTCCAACCCCGTCTCGTAGATCAAGGCCGCTTCCGAGACGAAAATGCGGACGCCGCCGCTCGTCTCGGCCTTGGCGGCGGCGGCCCGCAGGTCCGCAAGGACCAGGGGGTGCAGGATTTTTTCCAAGTCGCGCCGGGCTTTGGCGTCCCGGAAGACGACCGCTCCCAAGACCTTGCGGTCGATGGTCCCGTCGGTGCGGACAATGCGGGCTCCGAAACGATCCCTGACCGCGGTCCAGGCGGGCCCGCCGGGATTCATCAGACGATGGGAGGCCTGGTCGGCCCGGTGGAGATACGCGCCCCGGCATTCGAAGACGGAAGCGACGACGGTTTTGCCGCAGGCGATGCCGCCGGTCAGGCCGACTCGCAGCATGACGGTTCGTTTAGGACTTGGCTTCGAACTCAAAGTCTTTGTCGAAACGGACGGCGACGCCCTGTTTCTTAGCTTTTTTGTCGGGCTTCTCCAGGCGGATGGTCAGGCCGCCGATGCGGAGCTTGACCTTCTTGCCGTCGGTGGCCTTGGGCGGAATCTCGATCACCAGGTGGATTTTAGACCCGACAATCACGCCGGAGTCCAGGCAAAGGTACGCCCCGGTCGAGCTGATGTTCTCCAGGGTGGCCTCTTCCTTGAATTTCTTGCCCTGGGGCAGGCGGCCCTCGACGACGGCCCGCAGGGGCAGGTAGAACCGCCATTCGCGGCGGCGGTTCAGTTCGGCGGCGGCGGCTGCGGCGGCGGCTGCGGCGGCGGTCTGGCGTTTCCGGGGCTTGCTCTTGGCTGCGGTTTTCGTCATGGGGCATTTCCCTTGTCGGATGGGATTAAAACAAAGCCGAGTTGATGGCGTAGAGAGCCAACTGAAGGCGGCTGTGGGTGTCCAGCTTGGCGTAGATGCTCTTGATATGGGAGCGGACGGTGTTTTTGCTGATGAACAGGGTTGCCGCGATCTCGTCGTTGCTCCGGCCCTGGCCGATGAGCTTCAGCACCTGGAACTCGGTCGGAGTGAGCTGGTCGAGGGTCTTTTCCTTCATGTCGCGGCCGACGACGGCGATGATGCGGTCCATGATGCTGCTCATCTTGTCCCGCGGCAGCCAGATCTCGCCCCGGGCGATCACCCGGATGGCCTCGGGCAACTGATGGGCCTGATCGTTGAGGTCGAAATAGCCCCGGGCCCCGACGTTGATGAGGCCGACGATCTCCTCGTGCGACGGGATGTTGCCCAGGATGAGCATCTGGGTTTTGATTGGGTCCTTGGAGGCCTCCCGGATGGCCTTGCAGATCTCGCGCATATTGGGCAGGGTTTCGATACTGGCGAAGAGGACGACATTCGGCTTGAGCAGGCGGAGCGTCTGCATGAGCGAATCGATAGTCGTCTTTTCGACGTTGACGACTTCGATCTCGGGATCGGCCTCGATGGCCTTGAGGATTCCGGACAGAATCAGGTCGGAGGGGCAATAAACCAAAACCTTGACGCTGGCGGCCGCGACGGCGGGAGTGGGTTTCTTTTTGTTCATACAGGCCCCTTCATGGGAGTTCGATCATCTGACTGTATCGTATTCGAACACCCCGGGCGTGTCAATAAACCCGCTCGATACCCCGGGCTTCGGCCCGTCCTCATTCGCTTCGCGAGGGAGGACTGCAACCCCGTCGTCGAACCGCCGGGGCGGAAGCCGAGTCCGGGGTACTTATGGGGTTAATGCTGAGCGGCGCTTATAAACCCGATTTGAAAACTGGGATTCGGCGCCGCAAATGTATCGAACCGGTGAGAGAAGGGGCGAAACGCCGCCTCAGGCGGTGTTGGGGGTGACGCGAAAGCCGGGATTGAGCCGCAGGCTGACGAGCCGCTCGGGACGGCCCGCCGAGGGGCACGGATGGATGTCCAGGACGGTGCCCGAGAGGGACAGGCGGAACGACGAGCCCAGGAACGTCGTCCTCGGCACGGCCATGGAGAACAGGAGCTTGGCTCCCGGCTCCACCGCCGATTTCAGCCATAACCGGGCTTCCTCGGCGCTGACCGAGGCCAAACGGGCCGGCTCGACGAAGTCCTCCGCCCTGGCGTCGCGGCCTCTGACTACGGTCGGCAGATCGAGCTCGAAGGCTCGTTCGCGTTTGTCCATGCGGTCCTCAGGCATCCGGCTTGATGATGTAGCGGCTGTCAAAGTGAACGGTCACTTTTTGGCCGGCGGCCGGATTCCGCTTCATTTCGACCATGACCACCCGGCCCTTGATTGCGAGCTTGAGGCTCTTATCTTCGGCCAGCTTCTCCGGCAGGTCGATGACCAGCTTCAGGCGGGCCCCGATGGCCACCGGGCTTTTAAGGCTGAAGGTCGATCCCTGGTGGTTGATAAACGTCAGGACGGTGCCTTCGCTGAACTCCAGCCCTCTGGCGTTCGTGCCCTCGACCTGGGTGGGGAGGGGGAAGCTGAACCCTCTCTCTCCTTCAGTCAGGTCGGAGGCCTCGTCCGCGGGCCATTTTTTCATCATCTCGAGTTCCTCTAAGATCCTTTACTTCCTTGGCGGGTATAGAATGACATGACCCTCCCGGGTGGTCAATCACCCCCAAGGGTGATGAAAAGGGTGAAAAACCGTTTCCAGGCCCTCCCCCCCTGGCTTGGTTGACAACCCGGCCGGCCGGGTCTAGAATGACCGAGCATTTTCCTCCTTGGAGCCCTCCATGAGCAAAGACGAGCGTTTGGTCCGCCAAATTACCCCGAAAACAGAGGATTTTTCCCGCTGGTACCTCGAGGTCGTTCAGAAAGCCGAGTTGGCCGATTACACCCCGATGAAGGGGATGATGGTCATCCGCCCGTACGGCTACGCCGTCTGGGAGAACATCCAGCGCTTACTGGACCGCCGGATCAAGGACACGGGCCACGTCAATGCCTATTTCCCGCTGTTCATCCCCGAAAGCTTCCTGCAGAAGGAAGCCGAACACGTCAAGGGCTTCTCGCCCGAAGTGGCCTGGGTCACGATCGGCGGCAAGGAAGAGCTGGAAGAAAAGCTGGCCGTCCGCCCGACCTCGGAGGCCATCATCGGGTTCATGTACTCCAAATGGATCAAATCCTGGCGCGACCTGCCCGTCCTCTACAACCAGTGGGCCAACATCGTCCGCTGGGAGAAGGTCACTCGGCCGTTCCTGCGGACGACCGAGTTCCTCTGGCAGGAAGGCCATACCTGCCATGAAACGGCCGAAGAGGGGGAAGCCGAAACCCTGAAGATTCTGGACATGTATAAGGAATTCTGTGAGACCGAGCTGGCCGTCCCGGTCATCGCCGGGCGCAAGACCCTGCGTGAGAAGTTCGCCGGAGCCAGCATGACCTACGCCATCGAGGCGCTCATGTCGGACGGCAAGGCCCTCCAGATGGGCACTTCGCACAACCTGGGCCAGCATTTCTCCAAGGCTTTCGACATCAAGTTCGAGGATCGCAATCAGACGATCCAATACGTCTGGCAGACCTCCTGGGGCATGACCACCCGGACGATCGGGGCCCTGATCATGGCCCACGGCGACGACTCCGGGTTGCGCCTGCCGCCCCGGATCGCGCCGATCCAGGCGGTCATCGTCCCCATTCCGGCCGCGAACTGGAAGGACACCGTCCTGCCGGTCGCCCAGAATGTCCGGGATACGCTGCGGGCGGCCGGATTCCGGGTCGACCTGGATGCCAGGGAGGAATTCACCCCGGGCTGGAAGTATTCCGAATACGAGATGCGGGGCGTCCCGGTGCGGATCGAGATCGGCCCCCGCGACGTCAAGTCCGGCCAGGCCGTGCTTGTCCGGCGCGATCTCAAGAGCAAAGAGTTCGTCAGCCTGGACGCTCTGTCGACGCGCCTACCGGTCCTGCTCGACGAGATCCAGGCGACCCTTTTGAGCCAGGCCCGCGAGTTCGTGGCCGCGAATACCCGAACCGCGTCCAACTATGAAGAGTTCAAGGAAGTCCTGGAGTCCAAGCGCGGCTTCATCCAGGCCCCCTGGTGCGGCGGCGAGGCCTGCGAAGACAAGATTAAGACCGAAACCATGGCCACGATCCGGGTCATCCCGTTGGCCCTGGACGGCGTTCCCGTGACGGGGGGCTGCATCTGTTGCGGCCAGCCGGGCCAGGCCACGGCCCTCTTCGCCCGGGCGTACTGAAGCTCCACGGCTCATGAGCCGCTCCGTAGATCAGGAATGGGCCGACCGCCGCGAGGCTATGGTCTCGGACCAGATCGAGGCCCGGGGCATCGCCGACCCGCGCGTTCTGGCCGCGATGAGGAAAGTCCCCCGTCACGAATGCGTCCTTGAAGCTACGCGCGGCGCGGCCTATGCCGACGAGCCTCTGCCCATCGGCTATGGGCAGACGATCTCCCAACCCTACATCGTGGCCTATATGTCCGAAGCCTTGGGCCTAACCGGGAACGAACGCGTCCTGGAGATCGGGACCGGCTCCGGCTACCAGACGGCCGTGCTGGCCGAGTTGGCGGCCGAAGTCTTCACCATCGAGACGGTCGGCCCTCTTCTGGAGCGGGCCCGCGGTGTCCTCGGGGGACTGGGATACCGAAACGTCCGGTTCCGGGAGGGCGACGGATCCGGCGGCTGGCCGGAAGAGGCGCCTTTCGACGCCATCCTGGCGGCGGCCGCGCCGGCCGCCGTGCCGCCGGCGCTCCGCGACCAGCTCGCCCCGGGCGGCCGTCTCATCCTTCCCGTCGGCTCGGCCCACCAAGATCTCGTCCTGATCCGGAGGCGGGCAGGCGGCTTCGAGGAACGCATCCTGATCCCGGTCCGCTTCGTGCCCATGATCCAAGGAGGTCCCGCGTGAAAAAGATACCGGCCCTGATCGTCTTGGCCGCCCTGGCCGTTGCCGCGCCTGTCTTCTCTGCCCAAAACGGCCCTGAGTTCCTGAAGGTCTATATGCCCGACGGGCGCTCGATCACCGCCGAGCTGGCCGCTACCGAGGCCCAGCGGGCCCGCGGCCTGATGGGCCGGCCCCGGATAGGGCCCGACCAAGGCATGCTCTTTGTCTTCGACACCGAGGGCATCCACTCGTTCTGGATGAAAAACACCTTGGTGGCGCTGGACATGGTCTGGCTTGATCGCGACCACCGGATCGTTCATATCGCCGCCGACGTCCAACCTTGCCCCCGCGATCCCTGCCCCTCCACGACCCCGGCCCGGCCGGGGCTCTATGTCCTGGAGCTCAAGGCGGGGATAGCCGCGGAATTCAAGCTCAAGCTTTTCGACCGGTTGGATTTCGCCCTGCCGCGCCGTTGAGGCCAAGGCGGCCGTCGGCGCGTTGACCCTCTCCCGGCGAAGGGGTATAATTTCCCGCTTGGCCGCGCCGATTGTCGGGCGCGAGCCCTGTGAACCCAACCCCGAGGGAGAGAGAACTTGGCCCAAGACATTATCTATCTGGACCGCAACGAGAACAACTACGGCCCGGCTCCGGCTTGCTACGAAGTCCTCCGGACCGCCACTCTCGAGCAGATGAGCTGGTATTCCAAGGATTTCGCCCGCGGCGTCAAGAGCTCCCTGTCGGAGCGGCTGGCCAAGGAATACGGTGTCCCCGAATCCATCGTCCTGCTCGGCTACGGCGGGGAGGATCTTCTGAAGCAGACCGTCCACTGCTACCTGGCCAAGGGCGACACGATCATGATCCCGACCCACTCCTGGTGGTACTACAAGGCCATCGCTGCCGAGAAGGGCGGGTTCACGGTCGAGTACCCCATGCTCCCGGGTCCCGACTCGTTCGTCTACGACGTGGACGGGCTGCTCCGCCTGGCCCGCCAACACGGCCCCCGGGTCGTCCTGATCAGCTCACCCAACAATCCGACCGGCAACTCGCTCGAAACGGCCGACCTGCGCCGGGTCCTGCACGAGCTCGTCGGCAGCATTGTGGTGCTGGACGAGGCCTATTGGGGCTTCGGCGGCACCCGGACCAACTATGTCAAGGAGTTGATCAACGACTTCCCCAACCTGATCATCATCCGGACCTTCTCCAAGTTCTTCGCCATGGCCGGGATCCGCATCGGCTATGCCTTCATGGGCCGCGGCCTGACCCAGCTGGCCCAGTTCAGCGCCCGCTATTTGGGCTACAACAGGCTTTCCGAACGGCTGGCCTTGGCCGCCCTCGACTCGCCCGAATATTACAATGGCATCAGCGCCCGGATGATCGAGGACAAGGAGATGCTCTACCGGGAGATCAACCGCATCCCCGGTTTCAAGGCCTATCGGTCCAACGCCAACTTCATCCTGGCGGACATCCCGCCCGCCCAAAAAGACGCCCTCAAAGACGACCTGACCAAGCGAGGCCTGATCATCAAGTTCTTCAAGAACGAGCCGTTCCTGGACTACTGCGTCCGGATCACCATCGGCACCCGCGAACAGAATCAGGCCCTGGCCGCCGCCCTGGCCGCCTTCGCCGCGGAGAAGAGACTGCGGTGAGCCTATTTGCGGACTTCAAACGGTCCCTCAAGATGGTTGAGGTCGAGGAGATTTTCGATCTCTATCTCTTCCGGCCGCTGGCGTATCTCCTGGTCAAGGCCATCTACAGGACCAAGACCACGCCCAACCAGATCACCCTCTTCTCGATTTCGGTGGGTGTCGCGGCCGGGGTATGCTTCGGGCTCGGCAATCGTGATGTTGTCATCGCCGGCGCCCTGCTCTACGCCGGGTCGGTCATCCTGGATTGCGCCGACGGCCAGCTGGCCCGATTGAAGAAGAACGGCACCCGGATGGGCCGGCTGCTGGACGGCCTGGTGGACTACATCACCGGATTCGCGGTCTACCTCGGCGTCGCCATGGGCCTGCAGCCGGAGGGCTGGAAGGACGGCCGCTGGTGGCTCCTGATGGCGGCCGCCGTGGCCAGCAACGTCTTCCACTCCATGCTCATCGATTACTACCGCAACCGCTTCCTCAACGTGGTCAACGGCTTCCCCGCATACGAGAACGAGGATTACCATAGCTTTAAGGTCGAAAGGGAAGGCCTGCGCGCTTCGGGTCGGCATTCGATCCGCCGCTCGTTCATCAGCTTCTATCTGGGCTATTTGGAGCTGCAGCGGCGGCTGACTATGCGCTGGCAGCCGGACAGCCCCTTTCGCCGGGTCGCGGCGGCTGATTTCCGGACCGCCAACAAGGCCATCATGCGCGGCTGGACGTTTCTTGGATCCACCACCCAAATCGTCCTCCTGATTGCCGCCATCCTATTTGGCCGGATGGACATCTATTTCTGGATGATGATCGTGGTCCTCAATGTCGCCGCCGCCGTGCTGTTTCTCATCCAGGCCCGAATCGACATCCACCTGGAGGGGAGCTCGATCGAATGAAGGGCGTCATCCTGGCCGCCGGGATCGCCTCGCGGCTGCGGCCGCTGACCGACGCCACGCCGAAATGCCTGCTTCCGCTCGGCGGCAGCACTCTGCTTGGCCGAACCCTCGACAACCTGGCCGCGGCTGGCATCCGCGACATCGTCATCGTCACGGGCTACCTGGAAGACCAGATCCGCCGCTATGTCGGGGCGAATCATGCCGGCTTGAAGACGACCTTCATCCGCAATGACGTTTACGCCTCCACCAATAACATCTACTCCCTCTGGCTGGCCCGCGAAGCGGTCCGGCGGGAAGGTATGGTGCTTCTCGACAGCGACATCCTCTTCGACCCCTCCGTTCTTCCGGCCGTGCTGGGGGCGGACGCTCCGGCCGGGCTGGCCGTCAAGACCGGGCGCGAGCTGGGGGAGGAGGAGATCAAGGTCGAGGTCGACGACCTCATGCATGTGCGGATGATCGGCAAGCATGTGCCGCCGGACTTGGCCGCGGGGGAATCGATCGGGATCGAGGTTTTCTCTCCTGCCGCCATGGAACGGCTGTTCGCGGCCATGGAGCGCAAGGTCGTGGCCGAGGGCCAGGTCAACGTCTTTTACGAAGCCGCCTTCCAGGCCATGATCGACGCCGGGGGCACGATCATGGCCGTCGACATCGGCGACGCGCTGGCCATCGAGATCGACACCATCGACGATTTCCGGCGGGCCGAACGGGATATCCTGCCCCAACTGCCGCGAACCCGCTGAGCCTCAGACGGGCGGGGCTTCGCGCTTCGTCTGTTTCAGGAGATCCGATAATTCCCGAGCCGCATTGAGGGAGGCCGGCCGTCCGCCCAGGCCGGCTCGGATGTCGGCGAAGCGGACTTTCATCCGGTCCCTGCGCTCCGCGGACCCCAGCCATTCGATCGCCGCATCGGCCAGGCGGGCCGCCGTGAAGTCCTTCTGGATGAGCTCTGGCACGAGCGGCTCCCCGGCCAGGATGTTGACGATGCTGAAGAGCCGGATGCGGATGAGCTTGACGCCGAGCAAATAGGTCAGGGGGGAGACCTTGTAGAAGGCGATCAGGGGAACGCCGAGCAGGGCGGCCTCCAGGTTGGCGGTGCCGCAGGCCGAGAGAGCGAGATCGGAGGCGGCGATGGCGTCGTAAGGCGACCGGTCGACGACGGTCAGCCCGACCAGAGAGGGGGGGATGAAGCTGCGCAGGAAGCCCTCGTCCAGGTCTTCGGCTTTGATCAACGCGAAGCGGGCGCCCGTGGCCGCCGCGATCCGCGGCACGGCCTCCATCAGCGTCGGCATGTGGCGGGCCACTTCGCCCCGGCGGCTGCCCGGCAGGAGGGCGACAAGGGGGCGGCCCGGCTCGACCCCCAGGCCGGCCCGGACTTCGTCGCGGCCTTTTTCCGTCCGGACGCGCTCGAGCAGGGGGTGGCCGATGAATCGGGCTGGCACGCCCGCCTCGGCGTAGATCTTCTCTTCGAACGGAAAGATAAGCATCATCCTAGCGATGTTGCGGCGGATCGTCTTGATCCGCCCCGGCCGCCAGGCCCAAATCGTGGGGCTGACATAGTAGAGCACCGGGACGCCCAGCTTCTTCAAGCGGGCCGCCAGCCGGAGATTGAAATCGGGCGAATCGATGAGGACCGCCGCGTCGGGCCGCCGGCGGCGGACTTCCGCTTCCAGAGAACGGAAGAGTCGGCGCAAGCGGGGCAGGTGGCCGACGATCTCGGCCAGGCCCATCAGGGCCAGGTCCTCCATCGGGTAGAGCCGCTCGAGGCCCGCGGCCTGCAGGGCCGAGCCCCCGACCCCGAAGGCCGTGGTCTCCGGATGACCGGCCCGGAAGGCCGTGAGAAGGGCCGCGCCGTAGTTGTCGCCCGATTTCTCGCCGGCGACGATGAAGATCGACGGACCGCTCATTTATCGGTCCGTCCGAAGCGGATGATTTCCGGCTCCGAGTCCGGGCTCTGGCCGTAAAAGAACAGCCAGGCGTCGTAGGTATCCCGGTCGTTGTAGATGCGCAGTGAAGTCTTGGTCGAGCGGCTGACCACGCCGAGGATGCGGGCGTTCTCCACCGACCTTACCGATTCCTGGGGCACCACGAAGATGCGGTTGACGGCGGGACGGCCCGCCGCACTGGTCCCTTGTCCGGTGCGAGCGGCAGCCCCGCGTCCCGAGGAAGCCTGGTTTCCTCCGGATGCGGAATCGGCCTGCAGAATCAAGTCCCATTTGCCGTCGCGGGTCATGGGATCAGGGAAAGGCTTGCGGAGGCAGCGGGCTTTGATCAGGTCATCGATCGAGGCCGGGAACTTGCCCGGGTTTTTGATCTGATAGATCCGGACGGCTTCGACATATTGCCGCCCCCGGAAGATGAGCTCCTCCTCCGCTTCGCGCTGGATCTGGGTCTTCCAGACCGGCACCGCGGCCAGCAGGCCGATGGCCAGGACCGTGATCATGGCCATCAGGATGATGAAGGTGTATCCGGCTTGGCGTTTCATCACCAGGTGTTGTAGGCCGTTCCGTCCAGGCCGACCCGTTCGGAGCCCGAGTGGACGTCGGTGATGCCGGGGACGTATCCAGGCTCGATCTCGTCCGCCTTGGGCTCTTCCCTCACCTCGATCCAGGTGTCGGCGCTGCCGGTCATCGGGTCGACCGGCTTTTTGAGCAGGTAGCCGTCGTCGACGAGAGCCTGCAGGGACGAGGGGTACTTGGACTTGTCGGTAAAATACTGGCTGATGAGCTTGCGGATCGTGAAGAGGTCTTCCTTGAGCGTGGATTCGCGGGCCTTAGTGGCGGCGTTCTTGAACTGGGGCAGGGCCAGGCCGACCAGGATCCCGATCATGGTAAAGACGATGATCATCTCGATCAGGGTGAAGCCTTTTTCCCGCATGAGTCCCCCGTTATCACCAGTCCCTGTACTTGGTCCCGTCGATGGCCGTGCCGCGGGCCCGGGTGTAGACGTCGTAGACATCTTCTTCGCCCCAGGTCGTCGCGTCCGGCGGGTCTTGGGACGAAAGCAGCCCCCAAACCGCGGTCCCCGTCATGGGATCGACGGGAATGCGGCGGAGGAACTTGATGATCCGGCCCTCGCCCTTGCCCTCGGAACGCCCGGCCGTCGGGCCGGCGGCTTGGGTCGCGGCCAGAAGCTTGACGCCCTTGACCAGGACATCCAGGGTCAGCGGGTAGCCGTCCTTGGCCTCGCCGACCTCGATCTTCTTCTCGTCGGCCATCTTCTTGTAGGCGTCGATGGCCTCCCGAATCTCCCGCAGGCTGCGCCGCAGCTCGATCTCCTTCTCCCGCTTGACGGCCGTCTTGGCCAACGGCAGGGCGGCCCCGGCCAGGATGGCCAGGATGGCCGCCGCCACCGTCATCTCGGCGAGGGTGAAACCCGCCCGCCGACGGAAGAAGCTGCGCATGGCGCGCGCCTCCTTGATCTGTTTTTAATACCGGTTGCGGCGGCCGCCGCGGTCTCCGCCGCGATCGCCGGACGGACGGCCGCGATAGCCGCCCGCCTCGCCTTCGGGCCGTCCAGCTTCGGGGACGAATCCCTCGGGCGGATCGGTCAGGGCCTTCATGCTCAGCCGGATCCGGTTGTCCTCGACGCTGAGGACCTTGACCTCGATGGTCTGGCCGAGCTGGAGGACGTCGCCCACACTGCGAGTCCGCTGGTGGCTGATCTCCGAGACGTGCATCAGGCCGACCAGATTGGGCATGATCTCGACGAAGGCGCCGTATTCCTCGATCCGGACGACGCGCCCGGTGTAGGTCTTGCCCACCTCGGCTTCGGCCGTGATGTCGTTGATCATCTGCTTGGCCCGCTCGGCCGCCTCGACGTCGTTGCTGGCGATGACGATGCGCCCGGATTCTTCGATGTCGATCTTGGCCTTGGTCGCGGCCACGATCCGCTTGATGACCTTGCCGGCCGGTCCGATGATCTCGCCGACCTTTTCGGGGTTGACGTAGATGAAAAAGATGCGCGGGGCGAAGGGGGAAATGTCCGGCCGCGGGGCCGGGAGGGCTTCCTTCATAGTCCGCAGAACCCGGAGCCGGGCGTCGCGGGCCTTCATCAAGGTCTCGCGGCAGATGTCGAGCGAGATGGCTTCGATCTTTAGGTCCACTTGGACGGCGGTGACGCCCTTTTCCGTGCCGGCGACCTTGAAGTCCATGTCGCCGAAATGATCCTCGCCCCCGGCGATGTCGGTCAGGACGGCATGGCGATCGCCTTCCTTGACCAGGCCCATGGCCATGCCGGCCGGGATCATGGTCAGGGGGACGCCGGCGTCCATCAGGGCCAGCACGCCGCCGCAGACCGTGGCCATCGAGGAGGAGCCGTTGCTCTCCAGGATGTCGGAGACGATCCGGATGGTGTAGGGGAAGGTGTCGTCGCTCGGGATGGCGGGGAGAATGGCCTTCTCGGCCAAGGCGCCGTGGCCGATCTCGCGCCGGCCGGGGCCTCGCAGAAAGCCGACTTCGCCGACCGAGAAGGGCGGGAAGTTGTAGTGGAGCATGAACCGCTTCTGGGTTTCCTCGCCCATCCCTTCGATGCGCTGGGCGTCCACGGTCGTGCCCAAGGTGACCGTGGCCATGGCCTGGGTTTCGCCCCGGGTGAAGAGGGCCGACCCGTGGGTCCGGGGCAGGAAGCCGGTCTCAATCGTGATCGGCCGGATTTCATCGAAGGCCCGGCCGTCGGCCCGGACGCCTTCCTCGATGATCATCTTGCGGGTGATCTTTTCCTGCAGCTTTTCGAACAGGGACTTGGCCGATTTGCGCTCGTCCTCGTTCTCCTCCGGGATGCCGGCCAAGAGATCAGCCTGGACCTTGGAGACGGCCGCTTCGGCGGCCAGCTTGCCCGTCGTCCGGATGGCGATCTTGAGGGCCGGCCCGAAGGCGGCTTCGATTTCGGCCCGCTTGGCCTCGTCGAGAGGCTTGGGCGTGAAGGGCCGCTTCTGGATGCCGAGCTTGGCCATGCCTTCCTTCTGGACGGCGATGATGCGGCGGATGGGCTCCATGGCCGCCTCGAGCGCGGCCATGATGAGCTCCTCGTCGACCTCGCGGCCGGCGGCTTCCAACATGGTGACGCCGTGTTCGGTGCCGACCACGAGCAGGTTGAGGGGGCTCTGTTCGAGCTCCTTGGCGGTGGGGTTGACCACGTAGTGGTCCTCCAGCCGGCCGATCTTAACGGCCCCGATCGGGGTGGTGAAGGGAATCTCGGACAGGCAGAGGGCGGCCGAGGCGCCGATCAGGGCCAGGGTGTCGGGCTCGTTCTCCAGGTCGGCCGAGAGAAGCATGGCCACGATCTGGGTCTCGTTGAAGTAGCCCTCGGGGAAGAGCGAGCGGACGGGCCGGTCGATGAGACGGCTGACCAGGATCTCGCGCTCCGTGGGGCGCCCTTCGCGCTTGAAGAATCCGCCGGGAATCTTGCCGGCGGCGTAGGTGGCTTCGCGGTAGTCGACGACCAGGGGCAGGAAGGGCTTGTCCTCGCGGGGCTCCTTCTTGGAGGTGGCGGCGACGAACACGACCGTGTCGCCGTAGCGGACGAAGGCCGAGCCGTCGGCCTGTTTCCCCATTTTACCGATTTCGATGGATAGAATGCGGTTCCCGATTTCCAGACTGAGAGTATGGGACATGGTTGGGTGCGTCCGTTACTTGCGCAGGCCGAGCTTGAGGATGAGCTGTTCGTAGCGTTGGACATCCTCCCTCTTGAGGAAGCCCAAGAGGCGTTTGCGCTGGCTGACCAGCGCCAGCAGGCCGTGGCGTGAGGTGTGGTCTTTTTTGAACGCGATCAGGTGGTGCGACAGCTGGCTGATGCGTTCGGACAGCAGCGCGACCTGGACTTCGGTGGACCCTGTGTCTTCCGGGTGGCGCTTGTGGGCGCCGACGATGGTGCTTTTTTTCTCTTTTGCGAGCACGTGTATCTCCTTTAAATCGTTGATAATCCTAACAGAAAGCAGGGTCCGGATCAATATACCGGGACCCGCAGGGGAAGGTTAAGGGCGACAAGAAAGCTTATTTACCCAGCGTTTTTTTGCGCTGGAGGATCATATGGGCATACTTGGATTGGAGTCCGCCCTGGCTTGTCTTCAGTTCGTTGAGCTTGTTGTCGAGATCGGCCGCCTTCATCTTGTTGAGCTTCTTGTTCTTGGCGGCTTTTTCTTTTTCGTCGGCCATAGTGATCAAATCCTTTGAATGTGGAGTCTTATTGATACATTCGCGCCGCCAAACCCCGATTTTCAAATCGGGGTTATAAGCACCGCTCAGTACTAACCCTATAAATACCCCGGGCTTTAGCCCGAGGTATCGAACGGGTTTGTTTTTTCCGATATATTTTAACATGCGAAATCAACGAACGCAAGGATTTATATCGGTTGTCTCGCCCGACGGCTTTCGGGTATATTCGAAGCCGTGTACGCCCTGTATTCGCTCCTCCTGCTGCTGGCCTTGGCGATCGTCTTTCCGGCTTATGCCGTGAGACTCCGCCTGCGGCGCGGCGATCCGCTCCGGTTAGCCGAGCGGTTGGGGCGCAGGCTTCCCGACCGCCCGCCGGATCGTCCGCTCCTCTGGATCCATGCCGTATCGGTGGGCGAGGTCCTGTCGCTTCAGAGCCTGACGACTGCGATCAAGGCCCGCCATCCGGAGTGGCTCCTGGCCGTCTCCGTCCTGACCGAATCCGGCCACCGGATGGCTCGGGAGAAGCTCGGCGCGGCGGACCTCGTTTTCTTCGTCCCGCTGGATTTCCGCTTCAGCGTCAGGCGGGTGATACGCCGCCTCGACCCGTCGTGCCTGGCGCTGGCTGAATCCGAGTTCTGGCCCCGCCTCCTGCGTGAGGCCGAGCGCCGGCGGCTCCCCGTCCTGGTCGTCAACGGCCGCGTCTCGACCCGGA
Source organism: Candidatus Aminicenantes bacterium (assembly GCA_026393855.1). NCBI lineage: Bacteria > Candidatus Aminicenantota > Candidatus Aminicenantota bacterium. The sequence continues at coordinate 30,427 of JAPKZJ010000068.1, read as the reverse complement.
CCGGCGCCCGCATGAAGAAGCTTAGGATTCTCATCCGCCGGATGCTGAAGCCCGTGACCCGATTTCTCGTTCAAACCGAGCGCGACCGGGCGCGGCTGGTCGAGGCGGGCCTCCCAGTCGGGAAGATCGAAGTTGCCGGAAACTTGAAGTGCGAAGTCCGCCTGCCGCTTCTCGGACCCGAGGAAGCGGCCGCCGCCCGGGCGGCGCTCGGCCTCGCGGAGAGCGACCTCCTTGTCGTCGCCGGCTCCATCCACCCTGGCGAGGAACAGGCCCTTCTGAAGGCATTTCGGGCCGCCCGGCGAAACGGCCGTCCGATCCGGCTCGTCCTGGCGCCGCGCCACCCCGATAAGTTTGCGGGACTCGAGAAGGACCGCCTGGTCGAGGGCCTGTCGCTGCGAAGGAAATCGTGCCTCCGTCCGAACGAAGCCTGGGACGTGCTGCTCCTCGACACCATCGGCGAACTGGCCCGCTTCTACGCCCTGGCCGACGCCGCCTTCATCGGCGGCAGCCTGATCGAGTGGGGCGGACAGAACCTGCTCGAACCCGCCTTCTACGGCAAGCCCATCTTTTTCGGCCCGCATATGGACAACTTTGCCGCCCTGGCCGAGGCCTTCGTGCTCGACGGGGGGGCGCGGATCGTTCGAACCGACGGCGATCTGAAAGCGATGTTCGAGCTGGCCGGCACCGTCGAAGCCGGGGCGATGGGGCGGAAGGCCCGGGCGACCTTGGACTCCCTGTCGGGCGCGACGGAGCGGACGCTGGCGGCGATCGAGCGGGAGATGTCCCATGGCCGGATACGGGATTGACCGGCCGGCGTTGTCGAACTGGAAAGGAGATCCGCGCATGGCCCAAACGATCAGCCGCAGGCAGTTTCTTCGTCGGACGGGAGCGGCGGCCGCCGCCGCCTCCCTGGCCGGAGCGGGTCCGCTTCTGCAGGGCTGTGCGACCGGAAAAGCTTTCGACCTCGTCATCGTAGGGGGGCTCGTCTACGATGGCCTGGGCGGGCCGGCGACGGCCGCCGATCTCGGCCTCGTCGGTGGAATGATCAAGGCCGTCGGCCGCATTCCCGCCTCGCGGGGTAGAGCCGTCATCGAGGCCAAAGGGCTGGCCGTCGCCCCGGGCTTCATCGACGTCCACGATCACACCGACCTCGCCCTGATGGCCGATCCCAGGGCCGAGAGCGCCGTCCGCCAAGGGGTGACGACGCTGATCAGCGGACAGTGCGGATCGTCGCTCTTCCCCCTGGCCGAATCGGTTTTGGAAGAGGTCCGGAGCAACGCCAAAGCCCAGTACGCGGTGGAGGTGGATTGGCGCGACCTCAAAGGACTGCAGGCCCGCCTGGAGAAGGGCGGCACAGCCCTCAATTTCGCCACCCTGTCCGGCCACGGCTCTCTGCGCGGGGCGGCTATGGGCTTCAACGACCGCCCGCCCAAGCCGGAGGAGATGGAACGGATGAAAGCGCTCCTAGCCGAGGATCTGGCGGCCGGGTCGTTCGGACTTTCGACCGGGCTGGAATATACGCCCAGCGGCTTCGCCACGGCGGACGAGATCATCGCCCTCTGTCGGATGGTGGCGGCCCGCGGCGGCGTCTATGCGACGCATCTACGGGACGAAGGAGACCGCCTGGCGGAGGCGGTGGAGGAGGCGATCGCTGCCGCTCGGGCTTCCGGGGCATCCCTTCAGATCTCGCACTTGAAGACGGCTTTTCCGCGCAATTGGGGCAAGATCGACGAGGTTCTTGGCCTTATCGAGCGGGCCCGGGCGGAGGGGATCGATGTCACGGCCGACCGATACCCCTATATCGCCGGCTCGACCGGGCTGGACATCAATTTCCCGGCCTGGGCCCGCCAAGGCACGACCGACGAGTTCCTGGCCCGGCTGAAGGACGAGAAGCTGGACAAGCGCCTGCGCGAATATACGGCCGAGCGCGAGCGCAAGCTCGGCTCCTGGGATAAGGTGGTGATCTCGGGTGTCGTCGGCGAGAAGAACAAAGCTTATGAGGGCTTGGATGTCTTGCAGGCCGCCGAGCGGGCGGGGAAGCGGCCGTATGAATTCATGCGCGACCTGATCGTGGAGGAACGGGACAACGTGGATACGGTCATCTTCATGATGAACGAGGACAACCTGAAGCGGATCCTGGCCCATCCCCTGGTCCTGATCGGATCGGACAGCTCGGTCAGGGCTACGGACGGAATCCTGGCTCAAGGCAAGCCCCATCCGCGCGGCTTCGGCACCTTCCCGCGCGTCCTGGGCAAATATGTCCGTGAGGACAAGCTTTTCAGCTTGGAGACGGCCGTTAAGAAAATAACCTCGGCGGCGGCCGCGAAGTTCAAGCTGGAAGGGCGCGGGATCGTCAAGCCGGGCGCTTTCGCCGACATCGTCGTCTTCGACCCGGCCGCGATCGCAGACAACGCCACCTGGAAAGACCCGCACCGATATCCCACCGGCGTCACCCATGTCCTTGTCAACGGAAGGCCCGTCATCGCGGAAGGGCGGCACACCGGGGCGGCTCCCGGCCGCGTCCTGCGCAAGGGCGGGGCGGCATGAGGCGGTCGATCCTCCGAACCGCGGCGATCGCTGCGGCCTTCCTTGCGGCCGCGTTCGCCGGCTTGATCCCGGCTCAGGAAAGAGCTTCCTCGGCGGCGGTTCAAACGCTTGCTCCGGCCGAAGCTCCCTTCGTCCTCTCCTTCCGTTCCCTTCAGCCTGGCGAGGCCATTCTGGCCAGACTGAAAGACGATGCTGCCGTCAAACGGGTCACCCTGACCCTGGGCGACCAGGTTCGCGTTTTGGAGCCTGCCACAGACAGTGCAGGGACGCCCCTGGCCCTTCTGGGGATCGATCTCGGCAGGAAAGCGCAGCCGATGGCGCTAAAAGTCAAGATCGAGCGCGCGGACGGCACGACGGCTTTCCAGGAGATACCCTTGGTCGTGGCGTCCAAGGAATTCCCCTCGACCAATCTTCAGGTGTCGTCGACTATGACCACCCCGCCCAAGGCGCTGCTGGAGACGATTCGCCGCGAAAGTGAGCTTGTGGCCGAGGTCCTGGGCCGCGTCTCACCCGATTGGCTGGCCGAAGGGCCGTTCCAGTCGCCGCTTCCCGCGTTCGAGCCGTTCCCCAACTTCGGCCAGCAGAGGCTTTATAACAAGGTCTTGGGGTCGGTTCATTCCGGGATCGACATCGCCGCTCCCCGCGGGACGAAGGCCGCGGCCCCCAACTCGGGCCGGGTCGTCCTGGCCAACCGCCTTTATTATTCCGGCTGGACGGTCATCATCGATCACGGCCGGGGCGTGTTCACCTACTGCTGCCACTTCGACCGGCTGCTGGTCAAGCGCGGCGACGCCGTCCGCAAGGGGCAGGCCATCGCCGAGGTCGGCAGCACGGGGCGCTCGACGGGGCCGCACCTCCATTGGAGCGTGCGGATTCTCTCGGCCCGGGTCGATCCATTCTCGCTCGTCGCCCTGCCGCTTTGATCAGGCCGTCGCATTGAAGACTCCGAGAGTCAGTCCAACTCGATGCCCACCGGGCAATGATCCGATCCGAGCACGTCGGCTCGGATGAACGCCCGCTTGAGGCGCGGCCGCAGCGCCGCCGAAATCAGGAAATAGTCGATCCGCCATCCCACGTTCCGGGCCCGCACACCGGGCATCGGGCTCCACCAAGTGTAATGGCCGCCGCCGGGCTCGAATTCGCGGAAGGTGTCCACGAAGCCTCTCTTGATGAGAGCGCTGAAGCCGGCGCGCTCCTCGGGGGTGAAGCCGTGGTTGCCCTCGTTGGCCTTGGGATGGGCGAGGTCGATCTCCGTGTGGGCCACATTCAAGTCGCCGCAGAAGACGACCGGCTTGCGCCGCTCCAGCCTCTTGAGATACCGCAGGAAATCGGCATCCCATTGTTGACGGTACGCCAGCCGAGTCAGCTCGCGTTGGGAATTGGGCACGTAGACGTTCACCACGAAGAAATCGTCGAACTCGGCCGTCAGCACCCGGCCCTCGGAGTCGTGCGCGGGCCGGCCGATCCCGAAGCCGATGTGGAGGGGAGAAAGCTTGGTCAAGAGGGCCGTACCGGAATAGCCTTTCTTGCGGGCCGGATTCCAAAAAATCTTATAGGCGGAGGGCCAAAGCGCCTCCACCTCGTCGGGCTCGGCCCGGGTTTCCTGGAGACACAGCACGTCCGGCTGTTCCTCGGCCAAGTAGGCGAGAAAATTCCGCCGCAGGACGGCCCGCAGTCCGTTGACGTTCCAGGAAACCAGCTTCAAAGATTGCCTCCGGAAGGAATCGCTCCCCGGAATTATTCCGACCTGCCGTCGCTGCGTCAACCGTTTTCTACCTGCCCACCAACCGGGTGGATTCCGGCGGGGGAGGACTCGGAGCCCCGGCGCTCCGGACGCGCGGCGGCGCTTAGCCGCCGAGAGGTGTTGCCGAGAGGTTGAAATCGAGCCCGAAAAATGAGAGAAAAGGAGCGCTCTCTCGATGCCGGGAGCAAACGAGGCCGATCATGAACAGAAAACGAAAGCGCGCTCTTCGGGCGCTTTCCGTTGCCATCCCGATCGTCGCCATAGCCCTGGCCGCGGCCGCCGGATTATGGGCCCAGTCGCAGACTCCCGAGACGACGATCAATCTGGTCCGGCATGCCGAGAAGCGGGCCTCGCCTCCAGACGATCCGCCCCTGACTGAGGCCGGCCGAGCCCGGGCGGCGGAGTTGGCCCGCCTCTTGGGTCCGCTCGGCGTCACGACCATTTTTATTTCCCAATATCAGCGTACCGCAGAGACGGCCCGCCCTCTGGCCGAAGCCCTGGGTGTGATGCCGCTCGTCGTGGCTATGACCGCGGACAGGTCCGCCCCGGGCGGGATCGCGGAAACATCGATCAAGGAGCTGGTCGATCGGATCCTTGAACACAAAGGGGAGTCCATCCTGGTGGTCGGCCATTCGAACACTTTGCCCTTGATCATCAAGGGTTTAGGGGCAACGCCGGTTCCGGACATTCCCGACACGGAGTACGACAACCTGTTCATTGTCACGATCTCGCTTCAGGGGGAAGTCGCTCTGGCCAGGAAGAAATTTTGATTCGCTTCACGGTCGCCCGATTTTTTGGCTTGCCAATTTTCTCCGAGCGTGACAAATTAGGGCTCGGAAATTCATGAGCGGATTCCTTGTTTTCGACTGCGAGACGACCGGCCTGCCCATCCGCCGCAATCTTTCCGTCCGGGACGTGGACGGCTGGCCTCGCCTTGTCCAGCTGGCCTGGGCGGTCTATGACGCATTCGGCCGCCTCGAGGCGGCCGAATGCCGCATGGTCCGGCCCGACGGATTTCTGATCCCGCCCGACTCGACCCGGATCCACGGCATCAGCCACGAACGGGCTCTGGCGGAAGGGAACGCGGTCGGCGACGTGCTGGGGCTTTTCGCCCGAGCCTTGGATTCGCCCTTCGACGCCGTCATCGCCCACAATCTCGAGTATGACCGCAATGTCGTCGGGGCCGAGCTCATCCGGGCGGAATTGCCCAGCCGGCTCTTCGAGCGGCCCGGGCTCTGCACGATGAAGACGACAACCGACCTTCTCAAGATCCCCGGGCCCTATGGATATAAATGGCCCAAGCTGGAGGAGCTGTATCTATTCCTCTTCGAGGCGGGCTACGAAGGCGCCCACGACGCGGCCCTCGACGTCGAGGCCACCGCTCGCTGCTTCTTCGAGCTGCGACGCCGCGGCCATTACCCGCGGGCTTGATCGGCGCGGGCGGGGCCGCCGGCCCTTAATTCACAACCGAAAAATCCGTCCATTTCGAGGCCAGGACACGGTTGTTCGGGCCGACGATGTTCACCTGGATGGCGAAGGCGCCCGCATGGGCCGCCTTTACGTTGATGACCGGGAAGGTGTAGGTCCCCTGATTGCGCAGAACGATCGAGTCGCCGCAGCCCCCGCTCACTTCAGCCAGGCCGCCAGCCAGTCCAGCTTGGTCTTCCACCACAGCTCGGCGTTCTGGGGTTTGCTGACGAAGTGGTCCTCGTCCGGGAAGTAGAGGAATTTCGAGGGGACGTTCATCCGCTGCAGCGAGGTGAAAAGCTGGAGGCCCTGCTCCAGCGGCACCCGCAGGTCGTTCTGGCTGTGGATGACCAGGGTCGGCGTCTTGAAATTCTTGACGTAATAGCTGGGCGACCACTTGGTGTACTGTTCCGGGTTGGTCCAGGGCGTGCCTTTCTGCTCCCATTCCGGGAACCACAGCTCCTCGGTCGAGCCCCACATCGAGCGCAGGTCGAAAACGCCGTCGTGCGAGATCAGACACTTGAAGATGTCCGTATGGCCCAGAATCCAATTGATCAGGTAGCCGCCGTAGGAGGCGCCGGCCGCGGCGTTGCGGTCCATATCGATGAATGGATAGCGGCCGTGCAGGTATCCCAATCCAATAATAATGTCCGAGTAAGGCTTGCCGCCCCAGTCGCCGACGATGGCGTCGGAAAAGGCCTGGCCGTAGCCGCCCGAGGCGTGGAAGTTGATCTCGGCCACAACCCAGCCGCGGGCCGCGTACATCTGGGTGTTCCAGCGGTAGTGGAACTCGTCCTTCCAGGGGCCGTGCGGACCGCCGTGGATGAGCATGACCAGGGGATATTTCTTCTCGGCGTCGAACGCGGGCGGCTTGACCAGAAAGCCGTGGACTTGGTCCTTGCCCGCGCCCTCGAACCAGAACTCCTCGGCCGGGTTCATCTCCAGGCCGGCCAACAAGGCCTTGTTCACGTCCGTGATCCGTCGCGACGACTTGGCCGCCGCGTCGTAGGCCCAGACGTCGGCCGGCCGGTTCATGGCCTGGTCGAGCATGATGAATGTCTTGCCGTCGGGCAGAAGGTTTACTCCGGAGAACGTCCGGCCGCCCATGACCCGCTCGATCGTTCCGGCCGGGGCGGCGACTCGATAAAGCGCGTTGCGGCCTTTCTCGTCGGTGTTGAAATAGACGGCCGACCCGTCGGCCGCCCAGAATGTCTCGTCCACCGAGACATCGATCTTCTGGGTCAGATTAACCGCTTTCTTCATCGCGCGGTCATAGAGCATCAGGTCCAGCTTGTCCGATTCATATCCGGGCCGGGCCATGGCCTTGTAGGCGAGATACTTGCCGTCGGGGGAATAGCTGGGCTGGTTGTCGTTGGCCTTGCTGGTCGTGACGGCCGTGATCGTCCCGCCGGCGGCCGGGGTGATGAAGACATCGTTGTTGGTGCCGATGCCCTTGTTGAGATCGGGGTCGACGTTGCGGACGAAGGCGACCTCCTTGCTGTCGGGGGAAAAGGCGTAGTCGAGGTGCCCGCCCAAGTCCATCGGCGGCGCGTCGAAGTCGCCCGGGGTTACGTCCACGGCCTTGCCGCCCGCGGTGGGCGTCACGAAGACGTGATTCCGCGTCCCGTCCCGCCAGGCGTTCCAGTAGCGGAAGAAGAGGGTTTCAAACACGCGGCCCTTGACCTTGCTCTTCTCGGCCGCGTCGGCCAGCTTCTTGTTGGCCTCGTCGTCCTTGGCTTCGGGGTAGACCGAAGAGGTGAAGGCCAGGCTCTTGCCGTCCGGGGACCAGAGAATTCCAGTCGCCCCGGTCGAAAGGGTTGTGACCTGCCAGGCTTCGCCGCCTTCCATATTGATCCTCCAGATCTGGGGGGCGCCGGACCTCGTGGAGACGAAGGCGATGGATTTGCCGTCCGGCGACCAGCGCGGGCTATTGTCGGCGCCGGGGGCTGCGGTCAGCCGGCGCGGCTCGCCGCCCGCCGTCGGGACGATCCAGACGTCGCTGTTGCTCCGGTTGGCCTCCTTGTCCATGACGGTGACGACGAAGGCGATCCACTTGCCGTCCGGCGAGGGCTGGGGATCGGTCACCCGCTGGATCTTGATGAAGTCATCGAAACCGAGCGGCTTGCCGGCCTGGGCCGAGGCCAGAGATGCGGCCAGGAAAAGGCCGAGGGCGAGGATGGCGGCGCGATGTCTCATGGGAGCCTCCCGATGTTCGAAGTCCGGAACCCGATTATATGCCAGCCCCGGCCCGGGACAAAATATAGCGGTTCTCCCACCTCGTTCCCGATGATCCTCACGTGCTCAAACATCCCTCGGCGCCTGCAAAGCCAGGTTCCCTCGAAGAGGTTCGCAAAAAACGCTAAACCCGCGCGGTTTCGCCGTTGGCCGGATACCGTGACGCTTGACCATCCCCCGGAGATGGGGAAAACGCTCGATTTTATTTCTCGATTGAACTCCGGCCGGGAAAAAACGTAGATTAGGATGACGAACGAGGATCATCCCAGTGACCGCGACCGCCGAAACAAACATCGAGCTAAAAGGAATCCGCTTCCGCTACGGGGCCGTGCAGGCCCTGGATGGGGTGGACCTCACGATCGGTGGCGGGGCCTGCGGCTTGCTCGGACCTAATGGGGCGGGGAAAAGCACGCTCCTCCGCGTCCTCCTGGGTTTCCTGGTTCCGGACAAAGGCGAAGGCCGGGTTCTCGGGCATGACATCCGGCGCGACCCCTTCGCCATCCGCCGGCTGGTCGGCTATATGCCCGAGGACGATTGCCTCATCCCCGGCCTCGACGCGGTGTCTTTCACCGCCTATTTCGGGGAGCTGTCCGGCATGCCCCGCGGTGAAGCCATGAAGCGGGCCCACGACGTTCTTTTTTACGTCGGGTTGGGCGAAGCCCGCTACCGGCTGCTGGAAACCTATTCGGCCGGGATGAAACAGCGCATCAAGCTGGCCCAAGCCTTGGTCCACGACCCGCGGCTCCTCTTCCTGGATGAGCCGACCTCCAACCTGGATCCCCGCGGCCGGGACGAGATCCTGGCCCTGATCAAAGACATCTCCTCCAAGAAAGATATCAACGTTCTCATTTCGTCCCATATCCTCTCCGACATCGAGGCGACGTGCAGCACCGTCGTCATCCTGAATAAAGGGCGGGTGGCCGCCCAGGGCGAGCTGGAGGTCCTCCAACAGGTTGATTACAGCCTGTTCGAGCTGCGGCTCAAAGGCGAGGCCGAGCCCTTCCTGGCCGCGTTGCGAGACGCGCGCTGCCGGGTCGAAGAGACCGAAGACGGGCTGTTTAAGCTTTTTGTTCCGCCCGACGTCGGTCGCCTCGGCGTCTTCCGGGCGGCCGCCGCGACCGGCGTTCAAGTCCGCCACTTCGTTCAGAGCCGGACCTCGCTCGAGGACCTTTTCGCGCGCACGGTGGGAGCCGACTGATGCCGATCGCCGAACAGGGATATCTCCACTGGCAGGGCCGCCCGACGGAAACCCATCGTCCCTGGCGGGCCATCACTCGGCTCGGCCTGCGCCTGGCATTCAAGCGGAAGAACTTCAAGTTCGCCTTCGGCGTCTCGCTCATGCCGGCAGTTGTCTTCTCGATCGGCGTCTACTTGGCGGAGACGATCAATAACTTCAAGGTCACCATGGGCGGGCGCCGTCAGCTGCTGGCCGTCGATCCAGCCTACTTCCGGACCTACTTCACCTCCGACTTTCTGCTCTTCATGATGCTCATGCTGATGGTCTTGGCGGGGGCGGGGCTCATCGCCGACGACCTGCGGTCCAATAGCCTGCAGCTCTATTTCGCCCGGCCCATCCGCAAACGCGACTACCTGCTGGGCAAGGCGGGGGTGACCTCATTCTTCCTCCTGCTCATGACCCTGGTCCCGGGCACCCTATTCATCATCCTTAAGCTGATCTTCTCCGGAAGCCTGCGCTTCCTGGGCCAGTACCCCTGGCTGCCGCTGGCGGTCGCGGCCTACTCCCTCGTCCTGACCGTGTTCTTCACCCTGTTCACCCTGGCCGTCTCCTCGCTAGGCAAGAACCGGCGCTTCACCTCGATAATGCTCTTCCTGATTTACATCTTCTCGGACGTCTTTTTTGGCGTCTTCTCCGGAAGCTTCCACCGGCCGGAGTTCTGCTGGCTATCCATCAAAGCCAACCTGCAGCAGGTCGGAGCGGCGATCTTCCGGGCTCCGCTGCCGTATGACGCCTCATGGATCGTGTCCGCGCTCATCCTGGCCGCCCTTTCCGTGGGGGCCGCTCTGCTCCTTGTCCGCCGCGTCCGGAGCGTCGAGGTGATCCGATGACCACTCTTATCCGGGCCGAGGGGCTGGGCAAGTGGTACGGCAACGTCCTCGGCCTGTCCGACGTCAGCCTGGAGATCCAGCCGGGCATCGTCGGCCTGCTGGGCCCCAACGGGGCCGGTAAGTCGACCTTCATGAAGCTGCTGACCGGCCAGCTCAAGCCCAGCCTGGGCCGCATCCTGATCGACGGCCGCCCGGTCTGGAACAATACGGCCCTGTTCTCCCGCTTCGGGTTCTGTCCCGAACAGGACGCCTTCTACGAGGACCTGACCGGCTGGGAGTTCCTGTCGCGCCTCCTCCGCCTCAACGGCTACGGCCGAACCGAAGCCGAGGCGCGGGCCGAGAAGGCCCTGGCCTTCGTCGACCTGAGCAAGGACAAGGACCGTCTGATCCGGGGCTACAGCCGGGGCATGCGCCAGCGGGTCAAGCTGGCCCAGGCCACGGCCCACGACCCCGAGATTCTGGTCCTGGACGAGCCCCTCAACGGGCTCGACCCCCTCGGCAAGCGCAAGATCATCCGGCTGATCAAGGAGATGCGCGATCAGGGCCGGACCGTTCTTGTCAGCTCCCATGTCCTGCCCGAGATCGAGGCACTGACCCGCGAGATCATCCTCATCCACCAAGGCAAGATCCTGGCCCAGGGCGACATCCATGCCATGCGCGACCTGATCGACAAGCATCCCCATATCGTGGCCGTCAAGTGCGACCGGCCGCGCGACCTCGCCGTCCGGCTGGTGGGAGAGGCTTCGCTGGTCGACTTCCGCTTCGAGGGCGACGACACCGTCATTGTAGAGACCCGCGACCGGGACCGACTGTTCGCCCGTCTGCCGGCGCTGGCGGTGGAGAACGGCCTGGACATCCGCGAGATTACCTCGCCCGACGACAACCTGCAAGCCGTCTTCGATTATCTGGTGGGAAAATGAGGACCTTCGCCGCCTCGCGCTCCGTCTTCTCGTTCTTCTGGTTCGCCGGCCGCAAAGCCCGCCGCACCCGGCTGATGGCGGTCCTGGGCGCTCTGCCCGTCTTGGCCGCCTTGGCCATTCAGATCCAGCGCTGGGCCGCGGCCGGCTCCGGCCCGGACGGCGTGCGGATCTTCTCCAACGTCATCCTGGCCTTCTACCTGCAGTTCCTGGTTCTCGTGCTGGCCCTGTTCTACGGAACCTCGATTTGCTCGGAGGAGGTGGAGGGGAAGACCCTGACCTACCTGACGACTCGGCCGATTTCCAAGACCGCCATCATCCTGGGCAAGTACGCAGCCTATGCCGCTTGGTCCGCCATCCTGGTCGGTGCGGGCGTCCTTCTCTCGTTCCTCATCCTCGCCTCGGACCGCCTGGGCGATCCGGCCGCCTGGGGTGTCCTGGCCGAGACACTGGCCGTCCTTCTGCTGGGCCTTCTCGTCTACACCGCGCTCTTCACGCTGGCCGGAGCGGCCCTCAAAAAGTCCGTCCTGTTCGGTCTCTTCTTCTGCTTCGGCTGGGAGACGATCGTCCAATACTTCCCCGGTTCGACTCAGAAGCTGACCGTGATGCACTACCTCAAGTCCATCCTTAAGCCCGAGACTTCCGGCCCGGGCGGGGTCCTGTCCTTCCTCTTCGTCCGCCTCGAGCCGACTTCCGTCGTCGTTTCCGTCCTGACGCTTCTCCTCATCGCGGCCGCCGCCCTAGCCTTGGCCGCCTCCCTCTTCACCCGGCGCGAATACCTCTTCGAGGAATAGCCCGCCGTCCTTGACAGCCCGTTGAGCGGCGGATACCATCGCCGCGACGCAGCCTTCCCGCCGAGGAGAGAGCCATGTCCATCGCCCGACGCTTCCTGATCCCCCTTTTATTGTTAGCCGCTCTGGCGCCGGCCCGCGGCCAATATGCCAATTCCTATGGCTACACGTTCAACAACCCGGTCTCGGCTTCCTGTAACCAGATGTTCTGGGACAAGATGAATGCCCGCCAGACCTACAAAGCCCTGTTGAAGAAGAAGGGGTATTCGGACGCCCAGCTCGAACGGCTGTCGACCGAGACGATGGAAGCGCTCCTGGCTGGGAAAGAAGGAAAGGCGGCGGAGACCCCTGCCATGGCCGCTCCGGCGGCGACGCGATTCAAGCCGGCCCGGTCGCGTCTGCTCCTGCCCGCTTTGGCCGGAAGCCTGGGTACGACCGCCGAGCAGAAAAAGGCACTGACCGAAGTCTTTGAAGCCGGCCTCGAGGGCTACGAGAAGGAAGCGGCTTCGTCCGGGCTGATCAACGACGTGGCCGGCGCCATCGCCTATTTTATCGGCGTCGGATACTACGTCATCCACGACGGCGACGAGCCCGACGGCGACGGTCTAGAGGCGATTGGGCGGACGCTCCAACACACTCTGGATACGCCCCCGTTTCGGTCCATCGCCGACCCCGACAAGCAGAAATTCTATGAGCTGATGATCGGGCTGGGAACCTATTTCGCCGTCGCCTACCGCCAGGCCGCCGAGGGCGGGGACGCCAAGGCGGCCGCCGTGATCAAGGACGCGGCGAGCGAGAGCCTGAAGGGCTTCCTTAATTTGGAACCTTCCACCATCCGGATCACGCGGGAGGGGATGGAGATCGTCCGGTAAACAAAAAAGCCCTAGGCCCATCCGGGCGGATGGACCTAGGGCCGGTGAATACGATCGCGCCGGCGGTCCGGCTTACTTCTTGATCTCTTCGGCCTTCTTCTCTTCGGCCGGCTTTTCGTCGGTCTTGACCTCGGCTCCCACCTTGTTCTTGAGCTCGGACTCGACCGTCTTGCTCAGCTTGGTCAGGAGCTCCTCGGGCAGGAGGGCCTTGATGGTGACGTTGTCCGTGCCGGAGGTGATCTCGATCTTGTTCAGGAGCTCTCCGATCTCGGGCTTCTCCCCGGCGGCTAGGGCGCCCATGGACTTGAAGCCGTTCAGCATATCGGCGATTTCCTTGTTCTTGCCGGCATCGGCCGTGACGGCCCGGATGGCCATGTCCAGGGTTTTGTTGGCGTAGTCGAAATGCATGGTGACGGCCTTGAGAGACGCCAGCGAGCTGAGCATGGGCGTCGATTCGATCATCTTCTTGATGTCCTCGGGGTTGAAGGAGACAACACCCCAGGCGATGGCGGTCTTGTTGACGTCCTTGATCAGAGCCGCCAGCTCGACGTTGTCCTTGGCCGAGGGGCCCTTCTTCTTCAACACGTCGATGACGGACTTGACGTCGTCGACCGGGCCGACGGCGATGTTGGAGGCGTCCAGGAAGGCGCCCAACATCGGCTTTTCGGGCTTCTCGGGCGTCTCAGGGGTCTTCTCTTCGGCTTTAGGCTCGACGTCCTTGCCTTCGGCGGCCTCGGCCTTTTCTCCCTTGGCCTCTTCGACCTTGGGTTCCTCGATCGGCTGAATGGTGGCGATGCCCTCGTATTCGCCCTCGATGAACTTGGCCTCGTTCTCCTTCATCTTGGCCAGAAGCGCGGCCTTGTCATACTTGAGGTTGATGATGGCGAACCCGGACGGAGTGCCCGAGAGGCTGCCGGTCATGCCCAGCGCCACATAGGAGATGTCCTTCTGCGGGTCGAGCCCGGACTTCTTGATGAAGTCCTGTAGGCCCGCGGCGTTCTTGGGGTCGGCCAGGGTCTTGGTGACGAATTCGGTGTTCATGGCCCGGTTGACGTCGATGAACAGGACGCCCGCGACGTTCTTGGGCATGAAGGCCAACATATCCTGGGATTTGGAAGCGCCCGGTGCGCCGCCCTTGTTGCAGGCGGCGAAGGCCAGGAGCCCGACGGCCAGGACGAGAGTCCAAACAGCGATTTTTTTCATGAGATATCCTCCTCTCTCTTCCATACGGAAATGACCCTGTCAGGGTTCTACTGAGAATCATAGCACAGCCTGCCCGATTCCGACAATGGCGTCCTGGCCGGGGGCCTTTCCGACGGCGGACTTAGGGAGGGTTGGCGTTCGGGGCGGCTTGGTATATATATCTCAAGCCGCTCTCCCATGGGGGAGGGCGGGACTGGAGACCCGATCATGTCCGAAAAGACCCCCTTCCAAGCCCTGATCGAACAACGGCGGAGCATCCGCCGCTTCCTGCCGACGCCGGTCGAGAAGGAGAAAATCTTGTCTTGTCTGGAAGCGGCCCGGGTGGCGCCTTCGGCCGAGAATGCCCAGACTTGGCGATTCCTGGTCGTCGATGACTCCGAGGCCAAGGATCGACTGGCCAAGGCGGCCTTCTCCGGGATCTATCGGATGACCCAGTTCGCCGCCCAGGCCCCGGTCTTGGTCCTGGTCCTGGCCAAGCTCGACATCCTGGCCAACCGCCTCGGCAAACAGATTCAGGGCGTGCCGTTCTTCATGCTCGACCTCGGCATCGCCGGTGAGCATTTCGTCCTGCAGGCCGAAGAACTGGGGCTGGGGACGTGCTGGATCGGCTGGTTCAACATGCGGGCGGCCCGCAAAGAATTCCGCATCCCCCGCAAATACAAAATCGTGTCGCTGTTCGCGCTGGGCTACCCCGCCAGCCGGCCGGCCAAAGACCGCGTGCGCAAGCCGCTGGAGGAGATCGCCTGGTTCAATAAATTCGGGCCCTGATCCCGTCCTAAGGATAATCTCCCAACTTCGGGAAATGAACGCGGCTAGGGGTATCGGCTAACGGCGAAATTGCGAGGCCGGCGCCTTTTTCCATAGCTCTCTGAGGGAAGCCAACGGCCGCCGAGGGCTGTTTGAGCACGCTACCATCTGACGGAATCGAATGGGAGTGGGTGATCTCCAGGACCGGGCGGTCTGGAATGCGCAGTTCCGAGGCGCCGAAGAGAGCTGTGGGAAAAGGCGAGAAGAGGCCGAAGCCGCCGGGCCGATATCCCTAGCCGCGTTTCCCGAAGATGGGAGGTGAACAAAAAAAGGGCCGGTCTTCCGACCGGCCCTTGGAATGACGTCCGCGCCGCTTACTTGGTCTTGTTCTTGTAGTTGGCCGGAACCTGCAGCGACTCGGCCTCGACCGCGGCCGCTTCGAGCGACACGACTTCGGTCTTGAACGCCAAGGCCGGGGCGTTCTCTTCGGCCGGATCGGGCTTCTTCTTCAGCAGGCCTTTGCCCAGCTTGCCCAGGGCGCCGCCGACGCTGCTGACGCTTTCCTCTTTCTCCTCGGCCGGCTTGGCCTTGGGGGCGGGGGAGTACTTGCCGTCGATGACGATGGGATAGCCCTTGATCTTGGCCATTTCGCGGGCTACCACACCCGGCTCGAGCTTCATCTTTGAGCCGCCGCTCATGGGATCGAGGCTGGTCATGATCCCGATCCACTCCGTGCCCAGGATGTCGCGCTGGAGCTTGTCGGCATCCAGGCCCATGGCCTTCAGATAGGCCTTGCCGAAGGCCATCTCCTCGGCCTGGGCGCTTTTCAGGGCCGCGGTTTCGGGGGTGGCCCAAACGTCCGTCTCGAGCTTGTCGGTGCCCTTCTCGCCCGTCTTGACGTTCTCCCAGTCCACGATCCAGCGGACTTCGAACTTGCGGCAGTCGAAGCCGTTGACGGCTTTAGTTTCGCCGCTGTCCGTGACCTTGAACTCGCTCTTGACGATGCGGATGTCGGACTCCGTCTGGCCCTTGTCGGCGGGCTTCTGCCCGGCGTCGGCCAGGGCGGCCTGGCGGTCCTGGGCGAACTTCTCGATCGAGGCCACGGTGTATTCCTTGCGCTTGTGGTCGATCGTGGTGATGGTCTTGGCGGCCAGGTCGACGAGCTCGCCGGTCTTGCCCGAGCGGAAGACGGTCTTGCCGGCCAGGCTGCCCAGCAGGCCCTTGCCCTTGAATTCGCTCTCGGTCTCGGACAGCTTGCGGTCCGCGGTCAGGCGGTCCGTGGTCACGGCCGTCCACGAGCCCAGGCTCTTGAAGGCCAGGGTGCTTTTCTGGGTTTTGACGACGCCTCCGAAGGCGGGGGCCAGGACGGCGAGCCCGGCCAGGATGACGATTCCGATGCGTTTCATCTTGATAAACTCCTTTCCGATAGAAATAGTATGATATATTTGGCTTCCCGTCAACTTCTCCTCGCCATACGTTCGCGGATCTGCGATGAGCGACGCGGCAGTGTACCGCAGGTCGGAGGCCGCGTCAAAGTCGGGAGGCGGGATTACCCCCGGCGCAACGAAAACGGTTATTACGCGTTCTATTTCTTGAAGCCGGAATTGCGCGTCCGGATGGCCCGCCTATCCCGTATCGCTTTTTCCTCGTCCGAGGCGAGGGCCGAGCGGGACGGGACTACGAGCGGTCCCGGGGACCGTTCGATTGTGCTACAATATCGGCTTCATTGCCACGGAGATCGACCCATTTTCGAGCCGAGCCAGCCATTGGACCAGGCCGGACGCGTCCGGCGCGCGGCGCTCTTTTTTCTCTCGGTCCTCGCCCATGCCGTGCTGATCTTCGCAGCCTTCAATGTCCGCGGCTACTACAAAATCTTCACTTATGCCGATAAAGCCCGGGACGCTTTCCTGGCCCCGCGGGAGATCTTTCGCTACCCCTTGGCCCTAAGATCCTCGCCGCGTCCGACGGCCGGCCGACCGGGATCGGAAGCGATCGCGGCCACGATCGGCCCGGGTGTTCAGCCGGATCGGACCGCCGCTCCGCCCGCCGCGGGCGCCCGCCAGACCGGAAGCAAAACGGCGGCCGCCAATCCCGCCGTCGGCTCCGGAGAGCCTTCAGGCGCCGGGCCCGGCGGTGAGGCCCGTTCAGGCGCGGGCGGCGGCCGCGACGGATTCAAGCTCGCCTACCCCTCCGCCGACGCCAAGATCAGCCTGTCCAAGTCGGCCGCCTCGATCGAGGACAGTCTTGTGCCGCCCGGCCTGTATCGGGACTATTCGAAAGTCGATCTGAACAAGACCAGCGGACGCGGTGAAGGCCCCGGAGGGGGCGGCGGGGGAGGCCCCGTTGTCGGACAGGCGGTCCCCCGGGCCAAGCGGCAGACCGGCCGCGACGCCGTCGTCGTCAAGCTCCCCGGAATCGATTTCAAGCCGTGGGCCGAGATCGTCCTGAACAAGATCCAGAAGAACTGGGCCCTGCCTCTCTCCGCCGGATCCGGCTGGCTCGGTGAGACCGGCGTCCGCGTCCTGGTGGCCAAGAACGGCCAGGTCTTGAGCGCCGAGCTGGACGCGCCGACCAAGGTCGAGATCCTCGACCAGGCCGCGCTGCGGGCCATTCTGGCATCCGGGCCGTTTCCCGCCCTGCCCGCGTCTTATCCCCAATCCAGCCTCGAGGTCTATTTTGTCTTCCGTTACGGCGGTTAAGCGGGTCCTGCTGGCCGTGGCCGCCTTGGCGGCCCTCCACCCGGCGCTCTCCGCCCAGTGGAAGGAGGATGCGGCCAAGCTGATCGGCAAGGAGAAGAACTATCGGACGGCGGCCCAGATGCTGGCTGCGGGGATCGACGGCTTTCCCGGACCCGAAAAGGCCGATGCCGCCGCCTTGCTGGCCTACTGCGCCTCCCGGACGGGCGACCTCAACGCCGAGACGCGCTGGATCGTCGAGTACTTCGACACTTACCGGGCGGCCGACTCCGGGTTCGTCTTTCTCGATCTGATCGCCCAGTCCGAAGTCATTGGGTTCATCAACAGCTGGCGCGTCAAGTATCCCTGGATCATGGGCATTTCGCTGATCAAAGGCGTGGGAGACGACGTCATCATGCCTGAGGGCATCCTGCCCCTGGTCATCGAGATGGCCAACCCCGGCTATTATAAATTTTCCGAGAACGGCAGCGTCATCAAAGCCGGCCTCTTCAACCCCGGATTCAACATCATCGCCCTGGACGCCAACGCCCTGTTCCTGGCGTCGGGCCGCCATACCTATGGGCTCGAGATCAAGTCGGAAGGCTTGATCCTGACCCGGGCGATCGACCTCGACATCGAGGTCTCTTCCTCGCGGGCCCAGCCGGTTGCGGCCCCTCCGGGGCAATCGGCCCGGCCCTTGGAATATACCCTCATCGTCTACATCGGGGGTGAGCCCGTCCTGGAAAGCCGCAAGACGATCCGGACCGTCCCCCTGCAGTTGGGGATCAGGCCGAACCAGAATCCCTTCGGTTTCAAGCCCGATTACATGCTCAATCGGGACAAGCCGAACCCGGCCAACTCTTTCAATATCCTGAACGCGGTCAGTTTCCTGTACTCCCTGCTCAAGGACTTGGTCAAAAAGCGGGGCCGCAAGGACCTTCCGCCGCCCAAAGTCGAGACCGTGCAGGACTTGGTCCTGACGTTTCGGTCCAAGGATTTCGACGGCGTCGACTACGAATCGAAGATCACCCTCAAGCTGGCCTCCCGCGTCCGCCCCCTTGCCGTCCGCGCCCCCTGAACGGCCGGCCGATGTCATCCCGAGCGCCCGCGAAGCGAAGGCCTGGGGACCTCTTTCGCGAGCAGATCCCCACATCGCTGTTTCGTCATCCTCGCGATGACAAACCATTAGGCCGGAATTCCGTAGGATAGAAAGATAAAGCCTCGGGGGACGCGGCTTGCGCCGGCGGTCCCGCCGGGGTCATAATGGTTCCATTCTCGACGGGAGGGCCGCCATGCTTAGAGACATCATCAAGAAAGAGATCATGGAGACGATCACCAGCCCCAAGTTCGTCTTCACCTTTCTCCTTTGCACCGTCCTGATCCTGCTGTCCGTCTACACCGGGATCAGCAACTTCCAGGCCGAGAAGAAGGAATACGACGCGGCCGTCGGCTTGAACAAAAAGAACCTGGAGAGCCAGCCCAGCTACCAGGCCCTGGCCGGGCTGGGGACGAAGATCAACCGGCCGCCTCAGGTTTTGAGCACCATCGCCAGCGGCGTCAGCGAGGCGGTCGGGCGGGTGGCCACGGTCAACGTGGCCTATGATCCCAATATGGTGGACAGCAAGTACGAGAGCAACCCGGTCTTCTCGATCTTTGGGGCCCTCGACCTGTCTTTCATCGTCAAGATCGTCCTGAGCCTTTTCGCCATCCTCTTCACTTACGATGCCATTGTCGGCGAGAAGGAGCGGGGCACGCTTAAGCTGACGCTGTCCAACCGGGTCCCTCGCGACCGCTTGATCATGGGCAAGTTCATCGGCGGCTACATCAGCCTGCTCATTCCGCTGATCATCCCGCTTATCTTGAGCCTCCTCATCATGCTGGTTTATCCCAATATCTCCATGGCCGGGGAGGACTGGATCCGGCTGCTGCTGATGTTCCTGATATTCTTTCTATACCTCTCGGTCTTCTTCACCCTGGGGCTGTTCGTCTCGGCCCGGACCAGTAAAAGCGCCACCAGCTTTCTCATCCTGCTCTTTATCTGGGTCATCTTCGTCACCATCATCCCCAAGGTCTCGGTCCTGGCCGCCTCTCAGATCAGGCCCATCCCCTCGGTCCACGAGATCACGGCCAAGAAGGACGCTTACCTGCAGCAAATCCAGGGGGGGAGCCAGAAGGTCGTCATGGATTGGATGAAGCAGAACCAAACCAAGCCCGGCGAGGACCCCAAGGTCTTCCAGGAGAAGTTCAAGAAATACATCGAGGACCTCCAGAATGAGCTGACCGGCAAGATCGATGCCAACAACGCCGCTCTGGAGCGCGACTACCAGATGCGCAAACGGGCCCAGGAGAGGCTGGCCGTGAATCTGTCCCGCATCTCGCCGGCCTCGGCCCTGATGTTTTCCTCGATGAGCCTGGCCCGCACGGGGCT
Source organism: Candidatus Aminicenantes bacterium (assembly GCA_026393855.1). Classification (NCBI taxonomy): domain Bacteria; phylum Candidatus Aminicenantota; species Candidatus Aminicenantota bacterium. The sequence goes on along the minus strand of JAPKZJ010000068.1, from coordinate 10,734 downwards.
CGAGGAGCACGATCGGTTCGTGGCCTCGGTTCGGGCCTACAAGCCGATTTTTACCAAGTGGATCAACCCCAAGATGATGCAGGCCATCAATTTCCAGACGGGCGAGATGACCGGCAAGGTCTTGCTCTCGGACATGCCCCAGCACAGGTTCGAGCCGGAGACGCTGGGCAAATCGCTGGCCCGGACCCTGCCGGACTTCCTGGTCATGATCGGGCTCATCCTGATCTTCTTTGTCGGGGCCTACGTCTCGTTCCTCAAATACGACGTGCGCTGAGAGGCATCCCATGCTGGAAACCATCAACCTGACCAAGCGCTACGAGGACGGCCAGCTGGCCGTGGATCATCTGACCCTGAAGGTCGAGCCGGGCGAGATCTTCTGCATGTTCGGGGCCAACGGAGCCGGCAAAACGACGACCATCAACATCCTGCTGGGGTTCCTGCCGGCGACCGAGGGCCAGGCTCTGGTCGAGGGCATCGATGTGGCCAAGGAACCGCTCCGGTCCAAGGATTATCTGTCCTTCGTTTCGGAAAACGTCATGCTCTATGGCAACTTCACCGCCTATCAGAACCTGGATTACTTCTGCAAGCTGGCCGGGAAGCGCAACCTGACCAAGGCCGACTTCGCCCGCGTCCTCACGAGCGTGGGTTTGCAGGAGGAAGCCTTCAACGCCCGGACCCGGAACTACTCCAAGGGCATGCGGCAGAAGCTGGGGCTGGCCATCGCCCTGCTCAAGGATTCGCCCAACATCCTGCTGGACGAGCCGACCTCGGGCCTCGATCCCAAGTCGGGGCAGGAGTTCCTGAACCTCCTGGTTCAGATGCGGAACCAGGGCAAGTCGATCTTCATGTCCACCCACGACATTTTCCGGGCCAAGCTGATCGCCGACCGGGTCGGATTCATGAGGCGGGGCAAGCTGGTCATGCTCAAGACCAAAGCGGAGCTCGAAGGCGAGGATCTGACCGCGCTCTACATCCAGTATATGGACGAGCAGGACGGCTGAGCGTCATTTCGAGATCTATGAGGCGGCTGCGATCAAGAAGCTCCCGATCGCCGCGTTGATCAAAGAGGCCGTAGCCCTAGACGCGGCCGATAATAAGTGATCCGCGTCAGCGTGCGTCGTAACGGATGAACGAGACGAACGCGCCGATAAAAAGCCCCACGGTCATGATCATCAGCACGGCCAGTGGAGCCAAAATGCCCTTGAGCCGGGCCGCCAGCGATTCTTCCGTGTAACGGAAGCGCGGCATGTCGCGGACATCGGCGGCGATATTCCATGCATCCGCGGTCGGATTCGCTTTTTTCAGCTCTTCCAGGCGTCGATCCTGATAGTCCCCGTAGATCCGCCACCAGCCCTGCCGGAGCGTATCGAATCGGCGCTGGTTCCTCATGCCGGTATTGGAGAGATCGGTGGCCAGATAAGTAAAATCGGCCAGGGGGGAAGCCATGGACAGCTCCACCGCGAGCTTGGTTTGGGCCTTTTCCCGGCGATCGAGCTCTTTTTGAAGGACCTCCGCCTTGGCGGACTGCCTGGCGTTGGCCTCGTCCCAGCCTTCTTGGCTCGCCTTCCGGTAAAGGCTATAGGCCGCGGCGAACTCGGGATCCTTGCGGATCGCGTCCGCGACGTCTTTTTCCGACATCCGTTCCACTCCGGAGAGGAGGGGGCGCCCCTTGAGCACGACGTCGGTCTTGGCCTTGGCCAACTGGCGGCCGAGCACGTCTCGTTCATCCTGCGTCAGCCGGAAGACCTCCCGTTCGATCTTGAGGCGGGATGGGGCGGGCCGGAAAAACGAAGCGGCATAGGGGCTCAAGTTGGGGATGACGAGGACCATGAGGACCCAGACGAAAAGCGAGGTCATGATCGAGGCCGCGCTCGAGCGGTGCCGGGCGGAGATCAGGGTGCCGAGCGTAACGAACAAGCCGATGTAGAGGAGGACCCCGACGAGGAGCACGGCCAAGGCGCCGAAATCCGCCCCCTTCCAGCCGACCCGCGGGTTGAGGAGGACGATGAACAGGCCGGCGATCGTCGATATCAGGAAGGGGATTAAAAGGGTGGCCGTGCTGCCGACGATTTTGCCGAGCAGAATCTTGGCCCGCGGTACGCCGTTGGCCAGCATCAGCTTCAACGTCCCGTCCTCCCTCTCCCCGGAGACGGAATCGTAGCTGAAGACGAGAGCGGCCAGGCTGAAAAGAATAGCCACGATGAACGTCAGATCGAGAAAGGGGAAGACGATCGGGAGGGGATCATTGCGGAAGGAGCTCATATCGACGTCGGCCGACAGCCCCCGGACCATGGTCATGAACGGGACGGGCGGCTGGGTGGGCGTGATGATGTTCCCGAGCCTGTTGAAGTGGGCGTAGCGCTGAAGGTAATGCTCGATCTCGACCTGGCGGCGGGAATAATCGTCCAGCTGCCGGACGTAGTCGTTGGTTAGAACGAGGACCGTCGCCGGGATGACGATGAGGAGAAGAAGCGCCGTGACCAAAAAACGGAACGACAGGATGTGGTTGTGGATTTCCTTGCGGACGATGGTCGCGAACATGGCTTTTCCTTCTTATCGGACGTCGTAGCGACGCAACGCAACGGCGGCGGCGCCAAACGCGATGACGGCAGCTGCCACAAGCCAGGCGATGTCGATCAGTCCGCCCTCGGCCAGGGCCTGTCCCACCGAGCGGGGGCGGTAGGAGAAGGCCGGGAACGGCCGTTTTTTCCGGATGATGTCGTCGATGATCTGGTTTTTGTAGCGGACAACGTCTTCCTTGACCCGGGTATCTTCGTCGATCCCCGTGCCGGCGATGTCCGTCGCGGCGTAGACGAAGCCGGCGGCCGGCGAGAGGCGGTTGATCGTCTGGCTCAACCGCACCAGGCGCGCGGCTTGGCGGCCGTAATCCTCCTCCAGGCGGTCGAACTCCCGATTCATGCTGAGGATCCGTTCATCCCAGGTCTCCTGATTCCACCCGCCCGTCTGGGTATAAGTCTTCAGGATTTCGCTCGTCCAGATCTGCTGGCGCTTCTCGCTCAAGGCCTTGGTCGATGGCATCTGGACGATCTGGCGCGCTACGAGCGTCCCCAGGTTGGGCAGGACGAAGACCAGTCCTGCCCAGAGGAGGAGGAGGACGACCAGGGATGAGGCCGAGCGTTGGGTCAGAGCGGAGACGAGGAACCCCAGGCTCAGGAACAGGGCGATGTAGATAAGGCTCAAGCCGAGGAGGCCGGCCAGGCGGCCGAGATGCCCGGCCGAAAACCGGATCGCGGGGTCCAGGCCGATCAGGGCGACGCCAAGGCCGGTGACGAGGGTGAAGGGGGCGGCCAGGCTGAGGAAATTCCCCAGCCATTTCCCGGCCAGAAGGGAGGAGCGGGAGACGGCGTTGGACAGCGCCAGCTTGAGAGTCCCGTCCTCCTTCTCTCGGCTGATCTGGTCGAACCCGAAGAGCAGGGCGACGAGCGACATCACCAGCTTGACGATGTAGACGAAGTCCGGGGCCGGGAAGAACCCGTAGACGACGTTGCCGGATTTCTGGCCGGATCGGACGTTGAAGCCGGTGGCTCCGATGTCGATCGAGCGAGAGATGGACTCGTCCAGCCCCTTGGCCAGGATCGAGAGCGGATTCGGGGGCCTGACGGCGGTCGGATCGCCGGCCGCCGGCCGGTTAAGCTGATAATCGGCCAGGCGGGCCTTGTAGTCGCGGCCCATGACGAATAGCGAGGTGAAGATCAGGACCGAGGCCAGCAGGATGACGATGAAGAACTTATAGCTCAGCAGGTTGGCGGTGATCTCTTTTCTTACGATGGTGCCGAGCATGATCCGTCTCCTTTTTGCCCTCTCTTACCTCAGGTCATACTTCAGAAACGAGACGTAGGCCCCGGCCAAGAACAAGATGCCGTAAAACACAAGCAGGGCCATGTCCGGCCAGACGCCCGGCAGCGCGTCGCGCAGCGTGCCCTCGCGATAGACGAGCTTGGGCGCGGGCGTCTCGCGGTCGAAGTCGCTCATGTCCAAGTTGCCGAAACGGAGCATCTTCATCTTGCGGCTGATCTCGTTCTCGAGAAGGATCGCGAACGCCCTCTTGTTCTCCTTCAGCCGGCCGACCTCGGCCAGCCCGGTGCCCGCGATCTCCGTGACGCCGTGGAGGAAGCAGCTGACCGGCGACAGCCGCGATAAATTCCGCGCCAGCCGGGTTTGGCCGTCGCGCTGCGTCCCGTAGAAGGCGTCGAGCTTGGCCATCTCCGCGTCGATTCGCTCGCGGGATGAGCTCTGGATCTCGTCCTGCTTCTTCTGGTACTCGTCGATGAGCGGGTTCTTGCCGCGCTGGGCTTTGAAGAACGCGTCTATAGTCATGTCCTTGATGCCGGGCATCGTCTTGCGCAGCTTGTCGATCTCGCCGTCGCCCTCCTTCTCCAGCTGGGCGCGGGCCTGGCCCTTTTCGAGGTCCACGACCTGCTGCGACTTGACCGGCCGGGCGACCTTGGAGGCGATGATCGCGGCCTTGGGCACCAGCATGAACAAGGCGACCCAAGCCATAACCAGGGTCACAATGGCCGAGAGCGAGCTGCGGGAGCGCGTCGAGACGAGCAGCCCCAGATTGACCATGACGAAGATGTATACCAGCGACAGCCCCGCCGCGATCAGGAACGGAACGAGGGTGGCGGTCTTGGCCCAGACCTCGAAGCCCTGAAGGGCGAGGGTCAGTGCGCCGAGAAGCAGCCCGACGAGGAAGGCGGCTGCGATCAGGACGAACGCCGCGCCCATCTTGGCCGTGATGAGCGTGGATCGCGGGACGGAATTCGAAAAAACCTGGGCCAGCGTCCGGCGCTCCTTTTCGCCGCTCACGCCGTTGAAGGTGAAGAGCACGGCCAGGATCGACAGGACGACCGCCGCGATCGTGGCCAGATCGAGCGGGCCATAGAGAAAACGGAAGGGATCGCCGAGGCCGCCCGTGTTGGCATAGCCGAGCGTGGGCCCGTTCCCGCCGACGGAGCCGACAGTGTCGATCGACGTCGGCAGCAGCGCTTCGACCCCGGCCGAGAGCGGGGTCAGAGGCGACGGGGGCCGGAACATCGAGGCGCTCTGCATGAAGTCGGACAGCATCTTGTGGCCCTCCTCGAAGGTCCGGACCGCATCCCGGTAGGCCGCATCCTTAGCCGCGTAGTCCGTGTACTGGACGGCGAACCCGAGCGGGATCAAGATGACGCACAGACCCAACGCCAGAAGGAAGCGCTGGTTGCGGATGTTTTCGAGGAGCTCTTTCCGGAAGATGGTGCCGAAGGGAGTATGTCTCATAGTGTCACCTCGGCCCTACCTGGGATCGTATCGTAGGAAGGCGACGAACGCCCCCGCGAAGAAGAGCGCGTTGAAGAGGAGAAGCAGGACGAAGTCCGGCAGCACGTCGCGTGCCACGTCGCCGAACGGGATGCGGACATCGGGCATCCGCGGCGCCGGGTCGGTGTCCTTGCCGGTGAAGCGGATTACGCCGCCGCCCTCCATCGAAGTGAACTGGTTCTTGCTGTAGACCTTGTCGTTCAGCGCGCCCAGGAACCGGTCCACCGCCTCGGAGAAGCGCTTGTATTCGAGCCACCCCGTGCCGGCGATCTCGGCCATGGGCCGGACGAAGCAGCTGACCGGGGAGATCCGGGAGACCAGCATCGACGTCTTGATCTGGGCATCGCGCTTCCGTTCGTACGCCTGGCGGGCCTTGCCGATCTCGGCCGCGAGGTCGCTCTGGTACTTGGCCCGGATGGCGTCCTGCTTGGCCCGGAAATCCGCGGTCAATTTCTGCCATTCCAGGCCGATAGTGTCGCGGTCCCGGGGGATGGGATTAGCCTTGATGAGCGCATCGACCTCGGCCTCGCAGGCCTTCTCGTTGGCCAGGCGGATGCGGAACTTTTCCTGGCCGAAGGCCTGTTCCGACGGCGCCGGGGCGAGGAGGCGCGTGGCGATGACGCTGAGCCGCGGCACGACGGCGAAGAGCGCCGTCCAGACGAGGAGGAGGACGACAATCGACGTGACCGCCTGGCGGGTCAGGCTCGAGACGAGCAGTCCCAGGTTGAAGAAGACGTCGATGGTCAGCAGCGAGAACGCCACGGCGGTCAGGACGGCCGGCCAGGGCGAGGCCGCGCCGGCCGCCGCGGCCGGGGGCGGGGCGAGCGCCAGGCTCAGCGCCACGCCGGCCAGGAACGGCACGGCCAGCATCAGGAACTGGGCCGCGGCCTTGGCCGTGACGATTCGCGAGCGCAGGACCGAGTTCGACAGCATCAGGCCCAGCGTGCCGCTCTCCTTCTCGCCCGAGACGGCGTTGTAGGAGAAGGCCAAGGCCAGGAAGGTCATAACGACGGTGACGAGGAAAGAAAAGTCGAGCGGCCCGTGGAAGAAGCCGTAGAGGTTGTCGAGGCCCTGGGTGTTGGTCAGGCGCATCTCCGCGGCGGACGAATTGAACTTGGCCACGGTTTCGGCCGCGTCGGGCAGAACGATCTCGAGCCCGGTCGAAAGGAAGCTGAGGCCGGACGGCGCGCGCAACGCCTTCGCCCCGCCCGGCTTGAAGAGGATGTCGCCGACCGTCTTTTTCGCGCTCTCGTAGAGGCGCTGCGCCTCCTGGAAATTCTGGAGGCGGGACTGGTAGTCGCGCCGGCTCATATAGCTGCCCACGGGAAAGACGATCAGGCACAGGATGAGCACGGCGAGGAACCGCCGCGTGATGAAGCCTTCGAGAAGCTCCTTGCGGAAGATCGCCCGGAACGTGTGATCGCGATCGCGTTTGCCGCTCATAATTTTACTCGGCGGTAGCGGCGGATGTTCTCCAGCAGCTCCTTGCGGAGAATGGTTTTCAGCATGGCGGACTCCGGAACGGGGCGCGGCGTCGGCGGCGGGGCGGGAGCGAGGGCGCCCGCCTCAGGCGGTCAGCGGCTCGGACTTCATGTAGTCGATGTAGATCTTGACCAGATCCTCGACCTGGAGCTCCTCGCGGGTCCGCTCCATGACCAGGCGGCCCTCCTTCATGATCCCGACCCGGTCGCCGATCTCCTTGGCCCGGAAGATATCGTGGGTCGACATCAGGATGGCCTTGCCCTCGGCCTTCAGCTCGTGCAGGATCTCCTGGAACTCCTCGGCCGCCTTGGGGTCGAGGCCCGAGGTCGGCTCGTCCAGCAGAATGGCCGCGGCGTCCTTGAGTCGGGCTTGCCGCCCAGCTTGGCGAAGAAATCCAGGTTCTGGCGGGCCGTGAAGTTGCCATAGAGCATGACGTTCTCGGAGACGAAAGCGACGTGCTTTTTGGCCTCCAGGGGGTCCTTGTTGACGTCAATGCCGTTGATGGTGCAGACCCCGGTCGTCGGCGGGATGAACCCCAGGAACAGGTTGATCGTGGTCGTCTTGCCGGCGCCGTTGGCGCCCAGCAGACAGTAGACCTCGCCCGCCCGGACGGTCAGGTTCAGGTGGTCGAGGGCCAGGACGCCGTCCTCGTAGCGCTTGGACAGGTCGTCGGCCTTAAGAATGGGGATTGGCGTCGTCATGGAAAGCCTCCTTTATTATCGAACGTCATATCGGGAGAACGAAACATACGCCGCGGCGAAAAAGACGAGGTTGAAAAGGCAGAGCAACAGAATATCCGGCCATTCTCGCTGCAGGGCCTTGTCCAAGGACGCGGGCTGGTAAATCATCTGCGGGACAGGCTCCTTCGAGGCGTCGAATCCGGGCGCATCGTAGTCTTCCCGCCAAGCCCCCGGCCCGGCCGCGGATCCGTACCATTCATGGCGCTGTTGGCTGTAGAGCCGAGCGGCGACCTGGCCTTGGAAGCGTCGACTATTCTCCCAGAAGTTCTCCATCTCCAGAGACCCGGTCCCGGAAACCTCGCTGACGATATAAGCGAAGCTCGTCACGGGTGAAAGGCGGGAGATGTTGCGGGTCAGAGTCGACTGGGCTTTCTGCCGGTTCATGTATTCGCGGTCGAGCTTGTCGAGTTGGCTCCTCAGACGCTCTTGAGACGCGCGCTCAAGCCCTTCCCGGGCGGCCCCGAACGCGGCTTTGGCCTTGGCCGCCCGGGGCGATGATTCGGTCTTGAGCCGGTCCAGGCTCAGGCCAAGCTCGTTCACGACAATGCGATCGAACAGCGTCCGCCTGGCGCTGTCCAGATCTCGCTCGGCGGCCTGGCGGACCATCGTCTTCTCGGCCAGATGGACTTGTTGCGATTTCACCGGCGCCAGCATCGTGGCGATCATCGGGCTGATGCGGGGCCAGGAGAGGACAAGCACCGTCCAGACGAAAAAGGCGATAATCATCGAAGTGATCGACCGATGGGTCAGCGTCGAGATGAGCAGCCCGAGGTTGCACATGGCCAGGATGAACAGCAGCGAGACGGCGATCACGACGGCCAGCGACGGCAGAAACGGCCCGGAAAAGACGGCTCCCGCTCCCGACAGGCTCAAGATCAAGACTCCGATCAGAACGGATGCGAGGAAGGGCATGATCAGCACGAAGCCGTTGCCGATTAATTTCGCCGCGATGATCTGCCAGCGGGGCACGGCATTGGTCATGATCAAGCGGAGCGCGGAGCTCTCTTTCTCGCCGGAGATGGCGTTGAAGGTGAAGATCAAGCCGAGGAGCGAAAGGACGAAGCCGATGTTGAACAGCAGATCGACTTTGCCGAAGAGGAGCGAATCCGGGTTTCCGGTCTCCATCTCCTTGGCCACTCGGAAGTCGCCGTCCGGGGAAGTCGTGACTTTGTTCGGTAGAAACGCTTCCAGGCCCAGCGACAGCACGCCCAATGCCGACGGCGGCCGAAAGCCTTCGGCTTGCATGGCGGTGGACACCTCTCCTCTGGTGCGCTCCGTATAAAGCCGGACCGACTCCTGATAGGTAATGCGCCGTTGCTCATATTCTTTGCTGCTGACGAAGACGCCCAGGGGGATCAAGACCAGGCAGAGAAGGGCCCCGAATAGGAAGCGAAAGCTCAACAGGGCTTCGTGGATTTCCTTCCGGATCAGCGTTCCGAGCATCGGATCACCTTACGTCGTACTTCAGGAAGCGGACATAGGCCAGGGCGAAAGGCGCGATCAGCCAGAAGGCCAGCGAGATCAGGCTGCCGGCGTTGGCGGCCAAGGCCTCGCCGAGCCGGGCCTTCTGGACGTTGAAGGCCGGCAGCGTCTTCATTTCGACCATCTTGGTGATGCTGGACGAGCTGCTCGATCCGCCCGTGGGAAACAGCAGGGTATGCTTCTGGACGTACTGATAGAGGGCGGCGTCCATGGAGCGCTGGTGGTCCAGGACGGACTGGTCGTAGCGCGCCCGGTCGAGCTCGCCGGTCCCGCAGAGGTCGGTGACGAGCCGCGAGAAAGCGGCGCTGGGCGAGAGGAGCGAGAAGCCGGCGGCCAGCCGGCGCTGGCGGCTCTTCTCCCGCTGAAAGGCGACCTCGATGTCGCGCAGCTGGGAGGCCTTGAGGTCGCGGACGCGGGCGTCCCAATCGGCCTGGAAGGCGTCATACTCCTTCTGCTTGTCCTCGGGGTGGGGCGGAGCCGGCTGGTTGTTCGCCGGCGGCGGCCCGAACAGGGCCACGTACTCGGTCCCTAAGGCGATCGCCCTCTCCCGGTCGATCGTCTTCACGGCCAGCGACTTCTGCATCGAGACGACCGTCTCGGTCCGGGCCGGATGGACGACGGCCGCGAACATGTCGCTGAGGCGGGGCGAGACGAGCTGGAAGACGATCCAGACGAGCAGAACGGCCACCAGCGAAGTGCGGGAGCGGGCCGAGCTTGCCGAGACCATCAGGCCCAAGGCGTAATAGACCAGCAGGAAGACGGTCGTCGCCAGGAAGACCGCCAGCAGGCGGGCCGGGTAGTCGCCGGAGGTCAGGGGAAATGACAGCAAGCCGAGCACGATCAGGCCCAGGACGAAGACCACGGTGAAGGGGAGCCAGACGGTCAGGAACCCGCCCGTCAGCTTGCCCATCAGGACCGTGTGGCGCGGCACGCTGTTGGCTAGGGTCGCCCGCAAGGTTCCCATCTCCTTTTCTCCGGCGATGAGGTCCGAGGCGAAGAGGAGCACGATCAGGCTGACCACCATCTGGATGATGAAGAGGTAGTCCAGCCGGCCAAAGACCGAGAGGATGGATTCCTCGCCGCTCGAGGAAGGTCCCGGCTTGGGCCCCTCGGGGTCGAAGTCGTAGTATCTCGGCAGGGAGGTCTCGAATCCGGCGGCCAGGATGGACAGCGGGACGGGCGGAAGGAAGCCGCGGACCTTGATCCGCCCCATGAACAAGTCCGACATCCGGGAGGCACCCAGCTCCTCCTGCGCCAGCCGGACCTGTTCGCTGTAGTCGCGAACCTGCTTGTCATAGTCCAGGCTGTGGACATAGATCGAGACGAGGATCAGGACCGCGGTGATCAGAAAGAACATCGGGAACCGGTAGCTGAGGATGTTCTCCAGCAGCTCCTTGCGGACGATGGTCTTGAACACGGCGTTCTCCTTTGGGCCGGGCTTCACCGCCGGGTCAGCTTGATGCCGAAGACCACGACTCCGACCAGCAGCCCGACCAGGAGCAGGACCAGCAGGCCGATGCCCAGGACGTTGGTCTTGGAGGCCACGTGGACCCGGACGATCTTGTCCTCGGACTCGACCTTGCGGTTGTCGGCGCTGCACTCGGTCTTGAGCTTGGGCTCGTAGTCGCCCACGGCCACGTCGGCCGGCGGCTCGAAGCGGATCCGGACGACCTCTTCTTTGCCTTGTTCGAGCGAAGCGATCAGGTCGGGG
>JAPKZJ010000067.1 GCA_026393855.1 Candidatus Aminicenantes bacterium | reverse complement strand
CGGGGTGGGCCTTGAAGGCCTCTTCGTAAATGTTTAGGATCTCCCGATTGGCCCGGTCGCCGATGGCGTGCACACAGAGCTGGTACCCGTTCTCGACGGCGAAGCGGGCCGTCTCGCGGAGCGCGTCGAGGGGCTCGGTGTTGAGGCCGGTCGAGGTCGGCAGGTCGGCGTATGGCTCCAGAAGCCAGGCGCCGTGCGCGCCCAGGGCGCCGTCGATCAGCCGCTTGATGGATCGGACGGTCAGGTGATCGGCCCCGTAGCCGATGATCTTCCATTCGGCGGCATGCTCGGCCAGCCGCTTGTTGCCCTCGCTGAGCATGACATTGAGACGGACCCCAAGCCGGCCCTGGTCGATGGCGCTCTTGTAGAGCTCGATCTGGGACCAACCGGCGCCGGCGTCGGTGACGCTGGTCAAGCCCTTGGCCAGGCACTCGCGGTCGGCCAGCTCGATGATCTTGCGCTGTTCGGCCTGCTTGTCCTCGGGGGTGCGGGAGGCCGCCCATTGGTTCAAGGGCCGGCGCACCAGCCCCTGGGCCGTCTCGAGAAAGGCGCCGATCGGCCGGCCCTTGGCATCCTTGATGATCTCGCCGCCGGCGGGGTTGGGCGTCGCGGCCGTCACGTTGGATAGGACCATGGCCTTGGCATTGGCCAGGCAGGAGTGGCCGCTGGCGTGGGTCAGAACCACGGGATTGTCCGGCGAGACCTTGCTCAACGCGTCGTGCAGCGGCAGGCCGTCGATATTCGGCTCGGGCTTACGGTCCCACTTTTCCTGATGCCAGCCCCGCCCGGTGATCGGCTCGCCCGGCTTGGCCGTCTTGACCGCAGCCGCCACCATGGCCACGATCTCGTCCCAACTGCGAGCCTTGGTCAGGTCGAGGGACAGGCGCGCCTGCCCGATGCCGGTAAAATGCAGGTGCGAATCGATGAGGCCGGGTGTCGCCAGCCGGCCGCCCAGATCGACGACCTGAGTCGCCGGTCCGATATAGGCCGCAATCTCCTTGGCCGTGCCGAGGGCCACGATCTTATCGCCGCGGGCGGCCAATGCCTGGACCTCGGGCTTGGCCTCGTCCATGGTCACGATCTTGCCGTTGGTCAATACGAGGTCGGCCGGCTCCGGCTTCGATCCGCAGCCGGCAAAGGCCAGGGTCGAAGCGAGAAGCGCAAGAGCGAACGGGCGGAGCGTCTTGGGGATCATGGGCTCTCCTTCCTTCCGATCCGTTTTTACACTATTTCCCAGGGCCCGGCAAGGCGAGGCTCTGCTCGCCCTCGTCAGGAGGATCGCTTCGAGTCTCCTCGCGAGGGATACAGCGGCATATGGTAGAATACCGCTTCCACGGAGACTCCCATGAAACGGCGCGCAGCGATCTTCGACCTCGACGGCACCCTCCTCGACACGATCGAGGACCTGACCGATTCCATGAACGCGGCCTTGGCCGCTTACGGGTTCCCGGAGAAGACCGTCGGCGAGTGCAGGCTCCTAGTCGGCGATGGGCTGGCGACCTTCATTCATCGAGCCCTGCCCGAGAGCCGGCGCGATGATCCGACGTTCACGGCGAAGCTGACCGCGGCCATGCGGGCCGAATACAGCCGGCGGTGCATGATCAAGACCAAGCCCTACCCCGGGATCGTCGCGATGCTGGAGGCGCTGCGCGCGCGCGGCATCTCCCTTTCGATCCTTTCCAACAAGCCCCAACCGGCGACCGTGGACGTCGTCAACCGATATTTTCCGGGGTTCCCCTTCCGTTTCGTCTTCGGGGCGCGCGAAAACGTGGCGATCAAGCCCGATCCTGCCGCCGCGCTCGAGATCGCGGCCGCCCTCAGCCTGCCGCCGGCCGAGATTCTCTACCTGGGGGACACGAACACGGACATGCAGACAGCCGTCGCGGCCGGTATGTTCGCGGTCGGGGCCCTATGGGGCTTCCGGACGGAGAACGAGCTATTGGCCAATGGCGCCCATGCCCTCGTGACCCGCCCGGAGGATGTTTTGAGTTACTTTTAAGCCCGGGCGGCCAGCTTCATCTTGGCCGTCGTCTCCCCCCCGTTCAGCCGCCAGAGCATGGGCTGGGGGCGATCCAGGCCTTCGACGTGCTCGGGCGCGTTCTCCCAAGGGTGATTCAGAATCAGGGTGTAATCCGAGAAGTGCTGCCAACGGCGCCGCGGCAACCCGGTGACCATGTGCAGATGGTTGGCCGGGATGCCGACCTTGACCAGGTGCGAAGGCACGTGCTCGAAGGTCAGGAAGGTGTGCGGCCAGGAATAATCGGAGGCGTGGCAAACGCGCTCCAACAGCGGGCCGGGCAGTTCCTGGCTTTCAGCCTCGCCCTGGATCATGGTGAACATCCCGCTTAGATCCGAGTAGCCGATCCGTCCCGCCATCCCCTTGAGCCCCTTGGGCGAGACGAACCCGACCGAGAACCCGCCGCCGGGGAAATAGTGTTTGACGGCCTTGAATAGATAAGCCCGTTCGGAGAAATCGAGCGAGGCGCTGCCGCTGTTGTTGCCGTCGATAAAACCCCGTTTCATCCAGGCGGCGTCCCGGAAGGGCTTGAGGTCGAGGCCCAGCTCGCGGGCGTTTTTCTCGATCTCCCAGGGCTCGTAGACCTTGCGGAAGTCCATGAACAGCGTCGGGCGCCCGCCCGAGAGCCAGCACTGGGTGATCATCGTCAGCAGGCCCTGGATGTCGTTCTCCGTGGCGAACGGCACAACCGGTTTGGGGCCGTTATGGTCCCGGCTGGAGTTGAAGAGCGACTCGGCGATGTCGGCGGTGGTCATGGGCAGGCCGCGGCGGTCCGAACCCCAGGCCAATTGGTTCGTCCAGCCTCCGGCCACGGCCCCGACCTCGGCCATGGCATTTCTGATGATGAGGTACAGGGCCAGCCCGTCGTCCAGCATACGGCGATCTTCCGCCGTCAGGGCCGGCGGCTTGACGTTGCCCCCGGTATAGATCCGGTAGCTTTTGTTGATGATCTCGACGGTGTTGTTGAAGATCCGGCCGCCGAACTTGACGTTGAGGGCCCATTCGCGAAGAGCCCGCAGCTCCTGGGGGTCGTAGCCGCCTTTCTTGCGCAGCATGTCGGCGAAGATCTTCATCGATTCCCGGGTCGATTCCAGGCCCAGGAAGCGGCGGGTGGCATGGACATGATTGAGCGCGGTCTCCATCTGCATCGAGTCGGTGTCCACCGAGAGGAACCGCCGGCCGCGCAGGGCGACCACGGTCAGCACGGCATAGGCCAGGTCGACGATTTCGTCCTTGGTCTTGTCGTCGTAATCGGGGTCGGCGCCGGTCTCCGGCATCGTCCCGATGACCATCGGGCAAAGCCGCCCGGTCTGGGCATAGGCCCCGACCAGCGCGTCGATGCCCACGACCCCGGGCTTGGGGGCGTTGTTACCGCCGACGCAGGCCAGCGGAGTCGAGGCGGGGAAATGGGCCGTCAGGGCCATGGCCGTCTTGCCGGGGAAGAACCAAGTGTCGGGGACGATGAACAAGGCTTCCGCCCCGGCTTCCCGCAGCTCCAGAGCCGCCTCGTCGGCGGTCTTCTCGTTATCGACCAGGCGGGATGCATGGACGACATTGGGCGCGGACCCATCGGGGAGGCGGAGCCGGTCGGCTAGCAGACGGGCCGTCCGCACGCCGATGGCGAAGGCGCGGGATCGCGAGGCCTCGTCGATGCGCGGGTCGCAGGGAACGAACACCGCCAAGGTCGGCAGGCCGGGCTTCTTTCTCTTGATGAAAGGCATCTCTCTTCCTCCTCGATCTGACCCCATTGTACTCATTCCACACGGCACGGTTCAACCTTTTCAGGATTGGACGCGAAGTTTGACGCCTGCTGGAATCGAGGGTATATTTATGGACGCTCGGAAGAAATGGAAGGGAGGGCCATCCAAGGCGCAATCTCTTGCGGGAGTCGGAGCGCGAGCTGTCCGCTCCCCGGCCCTCCTTCCTCCTACTTGCCCATTTAGTCGTTCGCCCCCCCCAAAAATTGAAAATCCCCCGCCCCGAACTTTCCGCAAAGCTCGGAGACGGGGGGTTTTGTTGACTTATAATAGTTTACGTCGTTCCTGTTGCTACTTCTTCGTGACCGTCACGGCGCTATGCACATTGTTCGAGCCGGACAGGTTGATGGTGTGCTTGAGGACGAAGGACCCAGTGCTGGTTCGCTGATAAATCTCGTTGTAATCCTTGGATCCCGGCGCGCTGCAGGCTTGGGTGAAAGTGTTGGTCGCATCCAGGATCGAAACGTTATCGACCCAGGCTTGGTCCCGGCGGATGCCGTTGTCTCCACCGCTGACCGTGACGCTCATCTTCAGGCTGATCGATTTCAGAGATCCGCCGGAAGTCGAGAATGTGTAAGTGACCGAATCGGTCCAACCGTTGTTTTCGTTTGGGTTGGGAGCGGTATCGGCGGGAGTGAAAGAAACGGTTCCCGGCGTGTCGCCATACCATTCCGAATAGATTTCGACATGCCAGGCGGTGCTGAAGCAGGCGCTCTTGTAGACATAGGTGGTATCCGAGGTGCCGGAATCGGATTTCTTGATCACGTATTTCCACAGTAAATAAGCCCCGGCGCCGATGACGGAAAGGAACAGGAGCGTGCCGAACAGCCCTCCCAGGAAGCTGCGCCTGCGGACCGCGGTCGAGCCGGCGATGGTGCCGGCAGCGCCGGTGCAATCCGCTTTGTAATATTTAAAATTCTTCAGCTCCAGTCCCTCAATCGACCTGCCTTCGCCCAGGACCGCCTTGGCCCGGCAGAAATACTTGATCGCCAGCTCCTTGAACTTAAGCATCTCATAAGTCGCGCCCATCAGCAGGAAGGTCTCGCCCTTGAAGCTGTCCCGGCCTTCGATCGGAGCCAAATCGCCGATGAGTTTCTCCAGGATGGTTTTGGCCTCGGGGTACTTGGCCGCGAAGTAGGCTTCGCGAGCCTGGGCCAAGGCTGTTTCGAAGGGATCCTGCTGATTGGCCTGAGCGGCCAAAGCAAAGTGGGCCTCGCCGGCGATGAGGACGCACAGGGCGACGGCCAGAATTTTACACAGCGACCATTGTTTGAATGTGCTCATTTTCCACCTCCCTGTGGCTAAAACATAAATGGAAAAAGGCGGGTTGTCAAGGCTGGAAATCTGTGCTATCTCTGGATCTGGGAATGAAAAACATCAAGCTCGTGGCGGCCTTTCTGGCCGTTTCGATTCTCCTCGGAGCGGCCCCGTCCTTCGCCCAGGACGCCGGCCGGGCCGAAGAGCCGAAGGCGCCGGAAAGGAGCTTCGGCCCGCTCGAAAAATCTCTGCTTATTCCCGGCTGGGGCCAGTTCGCCGAAGGACGCTATCTCAAAGGCGTTTTATTCCTGGCGGCCGAGGTTTTCTGCCTCGCGGCGGCCCTGCGCCAGAACCATCTCGGCAACGAGGCCTATCTCTTCTACAAAGCCGCGGCGACCCGAGAGGACACGGTCCGGTTCCGGGCGGAGGCCGAGATGAGGGACGCCCGCCGAAATCAGCTCCTCCTAGCCGGGGCCGCCGTCTGGGCCCTCAATCTTCTGGACATCGCCCTCATCGTGCGCGGCAAGTCGGATGCCGCTAAAACCCTTTCGTTCAGGATCGGACATGACGAGACGCTGGCGTTGGTGGCCGTGGCCGGCTGTCGCTTTTAGCGCCCTCCTCCTGGGCGCCTGCAAGGACCGGCTGTTCGACAATCCCCTGGATCCCTCCGTCTCGGAAGTCGTCTTCGAGGTCGTGCAGACGATCAACGGACCGGCGGCGTCCCCGCGAGGACTGGTCTGGGACGGGGCCGCGCTCTGGCTCGCCGACGGGGCCTCCGGCGCCCTTTTCAACCTCAACGCCTCGAACGGCATGGTCGTCCGCACGCTCCTCCCTCCGGCGGCCGGCCTGTCCGATGCCGCCTACGACGGCGCGGACCTCTGGGTCTGCGGCGAAGCCGACGTCTTCATCTCCAAGATCGGATTCATCGGCGGCGACGTGCTCAAGCGGCTGAACATGCAGCGGGGCGCGTTCACCGCGCTCGAATTCGCCCTGGGCGCCCTCTGGGCGGCCGACGCCCAAACCAACAAGATTCTGAAGATCAACCCCGAGACGGGCGAAGTCCTGGGCTCCTTCGCCAACCCGGGGACGAGAGCCTCCGGGCTGGCCTTCGACGGCACCCGGTTCTGGATCTCCGACGCCGGCACCCTGACCATCTATCGGGTCGATACCGAAGGGCGCGTTCTGCGGCGATACCTCTCGCCGGGCCAGTCCCCGCAGGGTCTGGCCTTCGACGGCCGTTTCCTGTGGAACGCGGACGGGAATCAGAAGCTCTACCAGCTGAGGTTCCAGAATTGAGGGTGCACCGCACGGCCCTGTTCCTCCTCGCCCCGCTCCTTCTCGGCGCCGCCGAGCCCCCGCAGATCCGGATTCAAGGCGCCTATCTCGCCTTCAGCTACGACCACGCTCAGATCCTCGGCGACGATATCAGCCTGACCTGGCGCGGCTGGACCATCACGGCCCAGGCTGTCAAAATCGATATCGCGGCCCGGGCGGGTTCTGTCATCGGGCGGGTCCGAATGGCCAAGGGCGAGGCCCGCTTGGAAGCCGACGAATTCCTCTTCGACGCCGGGAGCGAGACGGGAGTGATAGTTCGATACGGGGACGAGATAAGCGAAATCCCCTTTCCCGCGGATCGGAAGCCGCAAGACCTCGCGGCCGAAACCAAGGCTCGCCGGGCGACTCTGGAAGGCGCCTCATGGGCCAAGATGCGCGGCTCGCTGCTCTACGCTTCGGCCAAAGCCCTCGACATCATGTCGTCCTTCGAAGTCTACGGTGATGAGATCCTGATGCACGTCGAGGGCGTGGAATCGGTCGGGTTCAAGCGCTTGAAGCTCTCCGCCGGGGACAAGCCGCAGGCCGGCGGGCTATCCCTGGACCGAATCTGGTTCTCTCGTAATCAGGGCGTGTTCGGCGATATGAGCTTGACCTTGAATCGGGATAAGGTCCTGCGGAGCCGAACCCTTCTGCACTATGAAGAGCACACCATCCTCTCGAGCTACATCGGACTCCCCCGCCAGCTTGATGCGCAGACTTCGAATGTCTGGTCGGCCTCGGCCAAGCTCGATTTGGGCCTGGAGGGAAACTACAGCACCACGAGCCTCGGCAACGCCCGCGTCTTCGCCCTGGTCAAGAGCCGCGACGACAAGCGAAATACCACCTTCGACCTGGCCTACAACAAGCCCCTGCAATCGGAGGGCGAAACCTGGCTGGGGATGCGGACCGAGCTGAAGTCCGAGGGTTGGGGAAATCTAACCATCTCCGGGCGCCAGGAACGGCACGACCAGACGCTGGCCGACCTGACCTACGCCAAGGACTTCGGCAAGCGCGTCCACCTAGGCCTGGATACAAGGTATTCGCATTTTCGAATCGGCGGCCGGGGCGCGACCGCCTCACGCATCCTGACAGGCGATATCCGCCTCGCCTATGACGCCGCGAGCTACCAGGCGGCCGCGGAATACCATTTGAACGACGATTTGCTGGGCAACCGGCGCTTGAGCCGTCCCCAGCTTCAATTGGCCGTGAAGCCGGTGACGTTTTACGGCGGGCTACTGACCGCGTCCCTCACGAACACGCTCGTTCTAAGCGCCTTGAGCGATTCGACAAAGACCAGCCAGAGCTACAACGACAACGCGGCTTTCAGTCTGGCCGCGGCTCCGATCCGAATCCGGACGGGGTTGACGCTCCGCACTTCCCTCTCGGCCGAGCAGTTCCTGGAGAAAGAAGGCCGCAATTTTACCTCGGGAGGCCTTATTCTGCAGGCCGTCCAGGAGTTCGCCCCGGGCGTCACCCTGGAAGTTTTCTACAGCGCTCAATCCCGCCGACGCACCCAGGGCTGGTTGATCGAGGGGACGACCAGCCAGAACCTGACGGCCGCCTTCCGCGTCCGAACGGGCGGGCGGATCGACGGTTGGGTGTCCGTCGCCTACGATCCCAAATACGGCGATTGGAAGCAGGGCTTCGCCGACGTCTCGCTGGGCTTGATCAAGAATTGGCGGATCCAGTCCATCTTCAACTACGATTTCTACGCCGGCCGCTTGGCCAACATCGACCTCTACCTTGTCCGTCGAGCCGGCCGCTTCGATTTGAGGTTTGTCTGGCGGAGCCTGTCCAAGCAGTTCCTGATCGAGCTGGTGCCGGCCATCCGCTGATCGATTCCGGCCGTCAGCCCAGCCGCAGGAAGCGCCGGACGTAGGCTTTGACCTCGTCAAGGCCAAGCAGGAGCGCGGCGGCGTAGAACACGGCCGCTCCCCCGGCTCCCGCAGCCGCAACGAGCGCAAGTTGGGCCAGCCGGCCGTGGCCGAGAACGCCGGCGACGAGGCGGGCAACGCCGAAGGCCGCTCCCCCGCCGCACAAGCTCGCCAGGATCATCCGTCCGAAATAGGAGAACAGCGGCGCCGCGTGCAGCGAGCCGATTTTGCGCGGCAGAAGGACGAAGAGGAGCCCCGCGTTGACGACCGCGGAGATCGTGGCCGATAGAGGGAACGCCCGAATGCCCAGGACGCCTTTGAGAGACAGGTTGAGGACGATGGTGCAGCCGACCGCGATAAAGCTCGCGATCATGGGCGTGCGGGCGTCTTTATGGGCGAAGAACACGGCCGCTAGATTGCGCAAGGCCGACATGAACGGCACCCCGAGCATATAGAGGACGAGGATCGCGGCTGAAGCGGCGCCGTCGGCAGCGGTGAACCGGCCGTGGACATAGATGAGCGAGGTGATCGGCCCGGCTAGAACAGCGATGAGGATCGAGGTCGGGACGGTCAGGAAAAGAACCATGCGCAGGGAGTCCTGCAGGGTGGACCGGACCGAGTCCCGGTCGCCCGCGGCTACGAACCGCGCGAAAGCCGGCAGGGCCACGGCCCCGATGGCGATGCCGAAGAGCCCCAGCGGCAGGTGCATGACTCGGTAGGCCGATTCGAGCCAGGACAGGCTCTTCTGGGGCAGACTGGAGATGAGCATGGTGTTGACGAAGAAGCTGATCCGGGGCCCCGACAAGCCGATGGCCACGGGAACGAATAACGACAAGGCTTGGCGGAAGGCCGGGTCGCGAAAACAGACCACGAACCGGTAGCGGAAGCCGCCCCGATAGAGCCCGGGGACCTGGACGAGGAATTGCATCAGTCCGCCGGTCATGACGCCGATGGCGGCGCCCAGGACCGGCTCCATGCCCCGCGATCGCAGGTAGGCGAAGAGCGCGAGCGGCGTCAGGAACGAGAAGACGTTGAATACGGCCGGGGCCACGGCCGGGACGAAGAACGAGCCGTTGGTGTTGAGAACGCTCATGGCCCAGGCGGCCAGGGCGATGAAGAGCAGAAACGGGAACATCACCGCCGTCAGCTGGCCGGTCAGGGCGAGCTTGCCGGGGATCTTGTCGAAGCCCGGGACGAAGGCCCTGGCCAGCGGCCCAGCGGTCAGGATGCCCAGGAGCGTCAGCGGCCCGACCACGACAAGCAGGGTGTTGAGGATGTTCGAGGCAAAACGGTTCTCCGCCTCACGGCCTTTCTTCTTTTCGTCGGTCAGGACCGGGACGAAGGCCGAAGACAGGGCGTTTTCGGCAAACAGGTCGCGCAGCAGGTTGGGAATGCGAAAGGCGGCCCGGAAGGCGTCGTTGGCCAAGCCGGCGCCGAAAAGATGGTTGATGACCATCTCCCGCACCAGGCCCAGAACCCGGCTTAGAGCCGTGCCCAGGGTGAAGGAGCGGACGCCTTTGGCGATGTCGGCCATGGATGCAGTCTCTTTCGGCGGGAGTATAGCATAATTGCCTTATCTGTCGTCCCGCATTGGCGGCTTGGTCATTCCGATCTGCTTTTCTTGTCGTCCCGAGGACGGCGTGCGTCGGACGCGGGGGACCTCGCTTGATCCGTTTTCTTGTCATCCCGAGCCCGAAGGGCGTGGGGATCTCGTATTTCTAGGTCCTCGCGATGACAAGCAGAAGCTGCTGTCATGGCGAGGACGACAAAATTTAGAAAACGCGATAAGATACCCGCTCCCAACTCCAGGAGACCCTCATGGCCAAGCCTTTTAAAGTCGCCCTCAAGGAAGACGCCCCGCAAATCGGGCTTCTCCTCTCCCTCCCCTCGCCCGAGATCGTCGAGATCTGCGTCGAGGCGGGCTTCGATTGGCTGTTCCTCGACATGGAGCACGGCTTGCTGGACTTCATCATCACCCAGCGCATGATCCAGGCCGCCGCCGGACGCGCGTCTTGCATCGTCCGGGTCCCGGCCAACGAGCCGGTTTGGATCAGCAAGGCCCTCGACCTCGGCGCCGACGGTCTCATCTTTCCCCACATCAACACGGCCGAGGAAGCTGCCGCGTGCGTGCGGGCGGCGCTCTATCCCCCGCTCGGAGCCCGGAGCATCGGCATCGCCCGCGGCCAGGGGTATGGCGTCAGGGTCAAGGAGACCGTGGCAGGCGCCAACGCCGACGTCACCCTGATCGCCCAGGCCGAGCACATCGACGCGGCCCGCCACATCGAGTCGATCCTGGAAGTGCCCGGCATCGACGCGGTGTTCATCGGCCCCTTCGACCTTTCGGCCAGCCTGGGCCTTCCGGGCAAAATCGACGACGTCCGCGTCCAGGATGCCATCGGCACCATTTTAGCCGCCTCGAGGATCAGGCGCATCCCGGCCGGCATCTTCGCCGCCGTCCCGGAAGCGGCCAGGGCAGCCTGCACCCGGGGATTCTCGTTCGTTTGCGCCGGCACGGATTCGTCGCTGTTGGCGAGGACGGCGAAAGAGACGGTCGACATCGTCCGCAGCCGATAATTCCGGCTCGTTGTGCGTCTCGGAAATTTATCGACTAAATCCCAAGCATGCTAAACGCACAACCGCCGGGGAGTATGAGGGGGGCGGCGAGGCCCCCCTCAGGGGGTCAGCGGAGCGCCGAGGGGGGAGCTTGTCTCCCCCCTGGAAGTGTCCCGTCTCCACGGCGATTATGGGATTAGTATTTATGAGACGGGACACTAGCGATTCAGTAACGGATCCGGCGGTAGAAGATCTGTTTGGCGAATTCGTTGGCGGCCACATATAAGCCGGTGATGCCCAGCAACGCGGCCATCATCACGGGCGGCAGCGGGACAAAACCGAAGATGGGGCCCACCCCGGGCAGGTAAGGCAGGACGATGGCCGTCAACCCCACCAGGAGAGTGCTGCCCCACAACCAGCCCCCCGGCTTGCTCTTGAACAGCGACCGGTGGGTGCGGACGACCAGAAGGATGAACAGCTCCGTAAACAACGATTCGACGAACCAGCCGGTGCGGAATTGGCTTTCCCCGGCCCGCAGCACCAGCAGCAGCAGGCCGAAGGTGAGGAAATCGAAGACGGAGCTGATCAGGCCGAAGACGATCATGAAATTGCGGATGTAAGCCACGTCCCATCGCCGCGGCCTGTCCACCATCTCCGGATCCACCGCGTCGGAGGCGATGGTCATGGCCGGGAAATCGGACATGAAGTTGTTCAGCAGGATCTGCTTGGGCAGCAGCGGCAAAAACGGCAGGAACATCGACAAGCCCGCCATGCTGAACATATTGCCGAAATTGGCGCTCGTGGTGGTGAAGACGTACTTCAAGGTGTTGGCGAAAGTCCGGCGGCCCTGTTCGATGCCGTGGCGCAGGACATCCAGGCTCTGATCCAACAGCACGAAATCGGCGGCTTCTTTGGCCACGTCGACCGCGCTGTCGACCGAGATGCCGACATCGGCGGCGTGCAGCGCCGGAGCGTCGTTGATGCCGTCGCCCATGTAGCCCACCACGTGGCCGGTCTTGCGCAAAGCCGAAATGATGCGCTCTTTCTGATTCGGATCCACCTCCGCGAACAGATTCACCCGCTCGGCCTGCTGCCACAAAGCCTCATCTCGCATCCGGTTCAGCTCGGCCCCGGTCAAGACACCCGTCACCTTCATCCCGGTCGCCTGGGCCACATGGAGGGCCACCCGCCGGTTGTCGCCGGTGATGACCTTAAGGGTGACGCCCAGATTTTTCAGGTCGGAAATAGCCTTGAGAGCATCCGGCTTGGGAGGATCGAAGAACAGCAAAAACCCGATAAAAGTCATGCCGCTTTCTTCTTCGACCGAGTAGCGCTCCCGCGGAGCGACCTCTTTGGTCGCCAGCCCCAGAACCCGGAAACCCTGCTCGCTCCAACCGGCGAACTTCGCCAGCAGGGCCGCCTGGCGGGCTTCATCCAACAAGACGGCTTGGCCCGCTTCCAGGATATGCGAGCTGGCCTCCAGGACCTTATCCAGCGCGCCTTTGGTGATCAGAGTATACGTCGAGCTGTTCCGCGCGGTATCCTGGACGGCGATGCTGAGGCGTTTGCGCAAAAAATCGTAGGGGATCTCTTCCGTCTTGACGAAGCTCCCGATTTCGGGTTGTTTCTGCCGCAGAATCGCTTCATCCAGAGGGTTCGCCAACCCGGTTTGGAAGCGGGCGTTGAGGTACGCGTTCAGAAGAACCTGATCGGAGGCGTTTCCCAAGGGGTCCAAGGCGCCGTCCAGGCTGACGACACCCAGAGTGAGCGTACCGGTTTTATCGGTGCACAGCACGTCCATGCTGCCGAAGTTCTCGATCGCGGCCAGATGCCGGACGATAACGCCCTTTTTGGCCATGCTCTGCGCGCCCTTGGCCAGGGTAATGCTGATGATGGCAGGCAATAGCTCGGGGGCAACGCCTACGGCCAGAGCGACGGCGAACAGCAGCGAGTCCACTGCCGGCTTATGCAGAAAGACATTGATGGCGAACACGACCAGGACCAAAGCCATCATCACCTGCGTCAGCATACCGCCGAATTGCCGGATGCCGCGCTCGAAATCCGTTTCCGGCGAACGCAAGGCCAGCTTCTCGGCGATCCGTCCGAATTCCGTGCGCACGCCCGTCTCGCAGATCAGGACGCGGGCGCTGCCGCTGCTCACGTTGGTGCCCATGAACACGCTGTTTGTCCGCTCGGCCAAGCCGGCATTTTCGGCAACGGCCCCGGCTTTCTTTTCCACCGGAAAAGTCTCGCCGGTCAGAATCGCCTGGTTGACGAAGAAATCATCGGCCTGGATCACGGCCCCATCGGCCGGGATGAGGCTCCCCGCCGAGAGCAGCACGATATCTCCCGGCACGACCTCTTCCGCCGGGACGATTCGCGGCTCCCCGTCGCGCAGGAGGTTGGCCCGAAGGGTCACCCGGCTGCGCAGCTTTTCGACCGCATGACCGGCCCGGTATTCCTGGACAAAGCCCAAAACCGCGCTGGCAACAACGATGGCGAGAATGATGCTGGCGTCAATCCAGGCCCCGGTCACAACCGAGATGACGGCCGCAAAAACCAAGATAAGGACGAGCGGGCTTTTGAACTGACGGAGAAGAAGCAGCCAGGGCGCCGCCTTCTTGCGGCGCTTCAGCGCGTTGGGACCTGATTCGGCCAAACGCTCTTGCGCCTCCGCGCTGCTCAAGCCGAGCCGAGAGCCCTGCAGCGCGGCCAATAGGTCTTCGACAGACCGAACCCAATAGGTTGAGGCCGGCCATGTCTTCGGGTTCACGAAAACAATCCCCTCAGCGCTCTTTGGCCGAGGGCCTGAGCTTCAGTGTTTCGATGGCGTACGGCCCGACCTTGAAAGCGATCTCGCTCCCCGTCGGCGGCAGAGGCTTGCTCTCGAGCTCGATGATGCTGGTCGTCTCCGCCCCGGCCCATTTCAAACCGCCGCCCAGACGGACCTGGGCCGACCGGCCTTCGATGTCGTAACAGCGCAGGATGACGCCGTCGTCGTCCTCGGCTTTTTTAACCGTCCCGAAGAGAACATTTTCGGCCGAGAGAGCGAAAAAACTCTCGCTCTCGGGAAGAGACGCCCCCGCCCCGGCCGCCGAGACCGCTACGGCCCTCAGATCGTGATTGGCGGCGATGCCGTCCTTATAGCCGTTCCGCCACCCGGGCCGATGGCTGGTCAGCGAGAAGCGGTAGTGATGGTCTCCCTCCTGGAGATACCAATTCCCCTGCCCGTGGCAGCTGCGGCGCGACGCCAGCAGCAAGCCCTGAAGCACGGGATAGGCCACGGGATTGTCGGTAGGATCAACGTAATCGTTGACGGCGACGGGTGTCGTCATCGTGACGCCAAGCGCTCCGTCCCCCGCGTAGAGAAAATTCTGGACTTCGCGCGGCCGGATGTCCGACATCTCCTGATCGTAGACGAGCGAGCCGTAGGCGGGTCCGCCCGTGCCCTTGGCCTCGCTCTTGCCGACCTCCACCACCCCCATCGGCACCTCGTAGGCGACATCGCCCTTGGCCGCCGCCACGGGTACGGCCAAACGGAATTCGCGATAGGGCGATCCGTCCCAGCCCAGGAGGGCGACTTCGCAGTCGATCCGCTTGACGGCTTTATAGAAAATAAGCTTTTCCTCGACCGTGCAGTCTGAAAGCACTTGGCGGAATTTAAAAACGTCTTTAACCGGGCCGGACTCGTCCGCGGCGAACGACCAGGCGGGATTGTGCCGGCTAAGCTTGTCGAAGCCCTCCATGGTCGGGGCTTGGACGCGGCCGAACTCGCCCGCGCCGTTGCCGACGGATTGCATGGTGAAGATTTCGAAGCCCAGGAACTTGTCGGTCTTGATGACCTCGCGACCGAGCTGCTTGTCGTACAAACCGCGCAGGCCTCCGCCCGCGAACTCGGCCCGATAGAAGGCGTTCTCGTAGATCTCGGGCGGCGAGTTGAGGATGGGCGCCGGATTCGCGGCCCCGCCCTCCGGCTTATAATAGTAGGTTGCATAGCCGGCCGGCGGGATGTCGCGGACGATGAACTCCACGCGCTGCTTATCCGCGGCCTGCTCCGGAAGCGCCGGCAGAACCTGGATGGGCGTTGCCGCGCCGGCCGCGTCACGGACGCTCGATGCCCCGGCGGCTTTGGGAACTTCGACGATGACAGGACCGGTCCGGGCCCAAGCCAGGTCATTAAAGACGACCATCGGAGCGCCCTTATCGGCGATTGTCTTGACGCGCCCGGCGATTTCCTTCTGGGCCTTCGCCAACACGGCTTCGCCCGTCTCGGCCGCAAACTCGTAGGTCTTGCGGAACAGACGGTCCGTGACCTGCCCCTCCTTGCCGCCCCAGCCGTGATCGGGATAGACGGCGCAGCGCCAGGCCTCGGTCAGGGACTCGGCCGGGTAGCCGCTCCAGCTTCCCTTCAGGACGGCCGACGCGACGCTGAACATCTCGGCCGCGGGAAGCAGAAGGCCCGCCCGCCGATGAGCGTCGACGGCCCAATGATGGGTTGGGCCGTGGATGTAAAGCCACATATTGGGCCGTTCGCCCTCGACCCGGCGGAACGGCGGCGTGCCCTTGTCCAAAGCCTCGAAGAAAGCCCGGGCCGAGGAATACTGCATCGTCGTCCCCGGCTTGGTTTGATTCCAAAGAGCGATCAGGGAGCGATAATCGGTCGGCTTGGAGAAGTCCTCCGAATGGAGAAGCGGCATCTCGGCCGGCCAGCCGCCTTGCTTATAGAGCGGCGCCATCTTGTCGAGCTTGCCCGCGATGGCCTTGACCGCGGCTTCCTCCGGCTTGGCGTTGAGCAGGGCCGAGGAGTTGCCGTAATGCCCCGGCGTGAAAGCCAGGACAGAGCTTCCATCGGGGCTGGCCCAGCGGTAGAAGCCTTCGTGGTAGCGGCTGATCACCATATAGGGCACGCCGGCCTTGCTCAGGATCTGCTGCATCTGCAGGGCCCGGCCCGGAACGTCGGGGTTGAAGTAGACCTTGGCGTCGCAGCCGGGGAAGTTCTTGATTAGCCAGCGGCGGCCGTAATAGACCTGACGGATCAGCTCTTCGCCGGTCAGCAGCGATTCGTAGGGCTGGGTGTAAGTGGCCCCCCACTCCATCCGCCCCTCCCGGGTGTAGCGCTCAATCTCGGCCCGCCGGTCGGGGTGGCGCTCGAGGTACTCACGCAGGTTGAGCATGTTCTCCATCACGAAGCGATAGTCCGGATGGGTCCGCATCATCTCCAGGGCGGGCGTAATGCAGTTTTCGTCCCGGTACTTCATGCAAGCCTCGGGGCTGTCCATCCAGGCGATGTCCTGGTGGCTCGAGGATAGGATGTGGATCCGGAACGGGACGGGCGATTGTTGGGCGTCCATGGGCGCTCCTACAAGAATCAAAATGACGGCGGCTAAAATCACGCCGAGGGAGGACAGGCGCATCGGTTTCATAACGGGTCCTTTCGCCGAATAAAAGCTGTCATCGATCCAGAATGGAGAGGTCTGGCCGCAGGAGGCGGCGGATAAGCGGGTCGTCTTTGTTTTCGGAGGTGGCCAGGAAGACGCCCGTGTCGACCGTCTTCTCGTAGGGTTCGCCGCGGAGGTGGGCCACGGCCGTCTTGACGCTCTTGTAGCCCATCTGGAAGGGGTCCTGCAGGACCAGCCCGGCCAGCCGGCCCGCGCCCAGCGCCTCGATGAGCTTGCTCGAGGAATCGAAGCCGACATGGATCAGCTTGCCGGCCCGGCCGTGATCCTCGATCGCCCGCAGGGCGCCGAAGGTGGTGGATTCGTTGGGCGTAAAGACGGCTTGGACCTCGGGAAAACGATTGAGCAGATTCTCGGCCGTCTGGTAGGCCGTCTCGGTGGTCACCCCGGCATATTGATTATCCGACAGTATCTTGACGTTCGGGAACTTGGAGTGCATGGTGTCGAGAAAGCCCTGCTCCCGTTTGGTGCTGCCCTCGACGCTGGCGATGACTCGGATCAGGATGGCCGTGCCCCTCCCCCCGAGAAGCGCGCCGATCCGCTCCGCCGCCACGACGCCCCCGCGGTAATTATCCGTCGAGATGTAGGCGACATAAGAACCGCCGCTCAAGGCCGAGTTATAGATGACCGTGGGAATCCCCAGGCGCGCGGCTTCCTCGACTGGGCGGACCAGGGCCTTGTCGTCCATCGGCGTCAAGACTAGGGCGTCGACTCCGGCGTTGGTCAGGGTTTCGACGATCTGGATCTGCTCGTTGCGGTCGTCTTCCTTGAGCGGGCCTTTCCAGATGATCTCAACGCCCAGCTCGCGGGCCGCGGTCAGGGCGCCGGCATGGATGGCCTTCCAAAACTCGTGGGTCGTGCCCATCGGGATGACGGCCAGGGTCAAGGATTTGGACCCGCGCTTGCCCGCATCCCCCCCGGGGCGGCAAGCGGCCGCCGCGATCAAAGCGACGACAAGGAGGAGAAAAAAGAAAAAACGGCGGGGCGAGCGCATGCCGGGGGTCTCCTTTAGGAATGCATCCGAGACATTTGGATAACACAACGACAGGGGAGAGTCAAAGCGCCTCAAGAGGCGTTCTTGACCCGGGCCATCTTGCTTAGCCCCTCCAGGATTACCGCCAGGTTCTCGGGCGATTGATCTTTGATCTGGATGACTTCGAGGTCTTTGGTCGGCTTGCCTTTGATCCCCCCGAGTACGGACATCGCCGCGGCGCCGATGGTGCCGCCGATGAAGGCCCGGCTCCAGTGTTTGGATGTCGGGTTCTTATCCCCCGCGGTCAGGCCGCCTATGACGGCGCCATAGAACGCACCCTGGATGAAGCCGTTGAAGGCGCCCAGGGCTTTGGAGATCTTCGGGATGCGGACGATCCTGATGTCGGCCATTTCGATGAACTCGTAGGAGCCGGCCGAAAAATCGGCGACGACCATCGTCGCCTTTCGGACCGCGATGAGCTCGCCGACCAGCTCCGATCCGTCCATCTTGACGACTTCGATGCGAACGCCATATTTGATCTTGGCCGAAAGAAACGGCGCGGCCGCCAACGATCCCAGCGCCATCAGAAGGAGGATGGCGGCGGGCTTGGCGGGCCGGCGGCGGGTGAATCTCACGATGCGGTTCCGATCGCCGCTATTGTATCACCAAACTCCTGTTTCCCGCTTCCGTTTTCGGGCCAATCCCGATATGATAAGGCACCTGGCCATGACACAGGCAGCCGACGATCCCAAACCCCGCGGGCGGTTCCGCTGGACCGTCTGCGCCCTTCTCTTTGCCGCCGCGACGATCAATTACATCGATCGGCAGGTCATCGGCATCCTGGCCCCCACCTTGCAGAAGATCTTCGGCTGGAGCGAGGTCGACTACGGATACATCGTGACGGCCTTCCAGGCCGCCTACGCCATCGGCTTAGCCGTCTTCGGCCGCCTTGTCGACCGCTTCGGGACCCGACTCGGCTACACCGCCGCCATTCTGTTCTGGAGCCTCGCCGCCATGGCCCACGCCGCGGCCCGCTCCGCCATCGGCTTCGGCATGGCCCGCTTCGCCCTCGGACTGGGCGAATCCGGCAACTTTCCGAATGCGATTAAAAGCGTCGCCGAGTGGTTCCCCAAGCGCGAGCGAGCTTTTGCCACCGGCATCTTCAACGCCGGGACCAACGTCGGGGCGCTCATCGCCCCGGCCATGGTGCCGTGGCTGACGATCAAGTTCGGCTGGCCGGCCGCCTTCATCGCCACCGGCGCCATCGGCTTTATCTGGATCATTTTCTGGCTGGCCTTCTACGAGATTCCGGAACGCAAGCGCGGCCTCGATCCCCGCGAGCTGGCCTATATCCAGAGCGATCCGATCGAAACCTCGACCGAGAAGATCCCCTGGCTCAAGCTCCTGCGCTACCGCCAGACCTGGGCTTTCGTCTTAGGCAAGTTCCTGACCGACCCGATCTGGTGGTTCTACCTTTACTGGCTGGCCAAGTTTCTCAACGCCCGTTTCGGCCTGACCCTGTCCGGTTTGAGCCTGCCGCTCATCGCCGTCTACCTGATGACCGATGTCGGCAGCGTCGGCGGCGGGTGGGCCTCCTCGGCCCTGATCAAGCGGGGCCATTCCGTCAACGCTTCGCGCAAGCGGGTCATGCTCGTTTGCGCCCTTTTGGTCGTACCCGTCATCGCCGCGCCCAAATCCACGACGGTCGCCATGGCCGTCCTGCTCATCGGGATCGCCGCCTCGGCCCATCAGGCCTGGTCGGCTAACATCTTCACCTTTGTCTCCGACATGTTCCCCAAGCGGGCGGTGGGCTCGGTGACGGGGTTGGGCGGGGCCGCGGGCGCCGCGGGCGGGATGCTCTTCGCCTCCGGCGCGGGCCACATCATCGAGAAGACGGGAAGCTATACGATCCTCTTTATCATCGCCGGCTCGGCCTACCTGCTCGCGTTATTGATTATCCAGCTGCTCGCCCCGCGTTTGGAACCGGCGGATCTGTAACCGGCTCGCGCGGGTCCCTGTCCGGAGATGCGCTCCGGGTTTCGCCATCCTCCGCTCGCTTCGGTCCGTATTAATTGTGGACGAGCCCAGCCATACCAATTTCTTCCCTCGTTGAAAAAAATGGACCGAAGGAGATTAGTTTGAGCGCCAGATCAAGAATCGCTATTTTAGCCGCGGCGGCATCGCTCATCGTCGGCGGCTGTCAAAACAAGCCCGCCCCTGAAAGTCCGGCAAAAGATCCGGCCCAAATCCAGGCTATGGAGAACTCCCTAAAGCCGGCCATGTACGCCAAGGGCCAGCCGATCGCCGCCATGAACATCCTGGACCGGATGAAGCACTACCATGTCCCGGGTGTGAGCATCGCCGTCATCAATCATGGGAAGATCGAGTGGGCCAAAGGGTACGGCGTCAAGGAAGCCGGAGGCCAAGATCCGGTGACCCCCGAGACGCTCTTTCAAGCCGCATCCATCAGCAAACCGGTCACGGCACTAGGCACGCTCCGGCTCGTCGAGCAGGGATTTCTCGATCTCGACGCTCCGGTCAACGACGAGCTTATCTCCTGGAAGGTTCCCGAGAACGAATTCTCGAAAAAAGAGAAAGTTACCCTGCGCCGCCTTCTGACCCACAGCGCCGGGTTGACGGTCTCCGGCTTTCCCGGATACGCCGTCTCCGAACAGATCCCGACGCCGGTTCAAGTGCTCAACGGCGAAAAACCCGCCAACACGCCTCCCGTCCGCATCGACACGATCCCCGGAGCGCAATGGCGATATTGTGGCGGCGGGTTCGTGGTGACGCAGCTTCTCGTATCGGATGTGTCGGGCCGGCCTTTTCGGGAATATATGAAAACGACGGTTCTGGACCCCCTGGGTATGCGCCACAGCACGTTCGAGCAGCCGCTCTCTCGGGAAAAATCGGATCAGGCCGCCTCGGGGCACCTTGCGGATGGCGAAGCCGTCAAGGGCAAGTGGCATATCTATCCCGAGCTGGCCGCAGCGGGATTGTGGACGACGCCATCGGACCTCTGCCGCTTCGCCATCGAGATCGAAAAGTCGGTGGCCGGAGAATCCAATCGAGTCATCTCCCGGCCAATGGCCGAAAAGATGTTGACCCCGGGAACTGGGGACTGGGGCCTGGGAATCGGGTTGGGCGGCGCGACGACGGAAGAAAAGAAATCTTTCAGCCATGGCGGGGGCAACAAGGGCTTTACCTGCATGTTGTTCGCGTTTGTCCACAAGGGCCAAGGCGCGGTCATCATGACGAATTCGGATAGCGGGAACGATCTGGTCATGGAAATCCTTCGTGCCCTATCGTCTGTTTACGGCTGGTCGATTCTTCAACCCAAGGAAACGGCTCTCATCGAGATCGCCCCTGACAAGCTCGCCCCGTATGTCGGGGATTATCGCGCAACCGACGAACCCGATACGCCCGTTCTCGTGTCCATCGAAGGCCATCAGCTTCACGTCAAATCCCCGGATACGGGCGATTGGGCCTTGTTCCCCATCTCCGAGACGGAGTTTGTCTACCTGGATGGAGGATCGTCCATTAATATTCTCAAAGGACCAGATGGCCGATTTGACAAAATCCAGCGCTGGGGTACGGTGCTTTCCAGGAAGAAAGGGTGATCGGTCTTCAGGCGGGGATGATCCAGCCTCTGTCGTTCGGATTCGCACCCCGGCACCCGGTCATGATCGATAGGCTGGCATGGGAACCAGCATTGCCGTACAATCCGCTTCCGACCCATGCCTCCCCTGTTCAAAGAGCTAACCGCATCCGAGCTGCATGACCGGCTGGCGCCGCTGGGCGTTTCCCTGCGCCTGGCCCGGCGTCTGCAGGCGGCGGTGCTGAAGCACGATTCCTTCCCCGAGAGCCTTCCGGAGGTATCGGACAAGCTGCTGGCGCGATTGCGGGAAGAGGTTCAACTGCCTCGGCTGGTCCAACAGGCCAAGGCGGTGTCCGAAAAGGACGGCTTCTCCAAATATCTGTTCCAGGGTGATGGGCCGGAGCCGTTCGAGGCCGTCGGGATCCCGCTGGTG
>JAPKZJ010000066.1 GCA_026393855.1 Candidatus Aminicenantes bacterium | reverse complement strand
GCGCTCTCCATCTCGTAAGCGTTAAGAGTCAGCTCAGACTTGCCCCGGGCGAAGGCCTGCAGGCGCATCCTGGCGAACCCGAACTCGAGAAAGAGCTCGGCTCCGCCGTCGATCTGGTTGAAGAGGTCCTGGCCGGTAAAAGTCCGAAGCGGTCCGGCCTTGGCCCAGCCGGGAGCGAACCCGGGCTCGGGGACGGAAGGCTGGATGGAAGCGGCTTGGACTGCCTTCGCTCCCACCGGGATCGCCTGAGCCGCCGCCGTTAGAAATGCGAACATCCCGACCGCGGCCATGCTTAGGGCGAACCGAGCCGCTCGGCCCTTCCCCCGGGACTTATCCGACCTTGACATGCGCGATCTTGGCCGGATCGGCGATCCCCAGCCCCAGCTTCTCGGCGTAGCGTAGGTAGTCCGTAAAGCGGGGATTCTCGTTGACCGTGACACCCATCTCCTTGCGCTTGGCCACGATTCGGGTGTGGCAGACCATGTCCAGAGCGAACGGGTCGGAAGCGAAGTACAGCCGATTGTCGATGTAGGCGAACTTGGCGTTCTTGTCGGGCCCGCCGTCATACTGCGACCACAGGCCGTCGGTGATGTTGAGGACCATCTTGTCGCGCACCGGCCAGAAGGCCGGCACCTCGACGCAGACGTCCAGGAAGAGCGGCGTGTGCAGCCGGTTCGTGTTGCAGACCGCGCCGTAGCCGATGTTCTTGGTGGCCATGGAGATGGCGTTGCCGGTGTTCTTGAATACGGGCAGGTTGACGATCTTGGTCAGCTTTTTGGTCAGAAGCTTGCCGAAGTAGGAGTGCTTGCCGTTGAAGACGTGCTGGTTGAGATACGGCAGGTCTTTGGGGCCCTCGACATCGGCCCAATAGAAGACCTCCTGATCGAAATTGGGCACGCTAACGTGGGTGCCGTCCGGGTTGAGCCACTTGCTGTTGTCCTGGCTCTTGCCCTCGGCCGCCGCTTCGTCCATCGTCTGCAAGCCTTCGATGGCGATGCCCGGGAAGCGCTCGGGCGTGTATCCGGCGTCCTTGAGCATATAGTCGAAGCGGTCCCAGATGATAATGTTCTTCTTGGGCAGGCCGCAAGAGGTCAGCCAGTCGATGACCGCGTCGACCACCTCGAGCCGGGTGCTGATGAGGCCGGGGCCGACCGGATTAACCTTGAGCCCGACGATATCGTCCTTGGTAAAGAACAAGCCGAAGCTTTTCGTGAGGCTCTTCCCGGTCAGCTCCTGAATCCCCTTCGCAAACATGGCCTTGACCACGGCAGCGTCGACGTTGCCGTCCGGCATGGCCTTGGGATTGAAGACCTCGACCACCCGGCCCGGGAATGGCCCCGGCAGGCTCCATTTGGTCCGGGGGACCTTGAGGGCGTCCTCGATGTTCGTCTTCGGCTTGAGCTTGGGAGCCGGCGCGGCCGGTTTGACCGGGGGCTGCTGGCCTTGAGTCTGTTGGGCTTGCTGGACCGCGAGCAGGCTGCGGCTCGACATCACGAGGCCGGCGCCGATCGCGCCGCCGATTTTGAAGAAATCCCGGCGATCGACGGCGTTCTCGGCGGGCATGGAGCGGTAAGTGCGCTTGGACATGGCCTCTCCTCAGTTCTCGAGCTTGGCGAAGACTTCGACGATCCGATCAAAGGCCCCATCGAGGTCCTTCGTCCCGATGATGAGCGGCGGGGCGAAACGGATGACATTGTCGTGGGTTTCCTTGCACAGCAATCCGGCGTCCTTGAGGGCTTCACAAAAGCGGCGGGCGCCGCCCGCTTCCGGGTACAGCTCGACGCCGATCAGCAGCCCCTTGCCCCGGACCTGCCTGATGTGGCGGCTCTTGATGGTTCGCAGCTTCTTCGTGAAGTACCCCCCCATCTTGGCCGCGTTGGCCACCAGACGCTCCTCCTTGATCACGCGCAGGGCCTCGCGGGCCACGGCGCAGGCCAGCGGGTTGCCGCCGAAGGTGGAGCCGTGCTCGCCGGGCTTGAACACGCCGAGGACGTCCTCGGTCGCCAGAACGGCCGAAATGGGCAGGCAGCCGCCGCCGAGCGACTTGCCGATGACGATCATGTCGGGCTTGGCGTCTTCGTGCTGGAAGGCGAAGAGCTTGCCCGTCCGGCCCAGGCCGGTCTGGATCTCATCGGCGATGAACAGCACGTTGCGGCGGGTGCAGATCTCGCGGACTTTCTTGAGGTAGCCGGGATTCGGGATGAGGATGCCGGCCTCGGCCTGGATGGGCTCGACCAGGAAGGCAGCCGTGTTGGGCGTGATGGCTCGCTCCAGCGCCTCGGCATCGTTGAACGGGACGATCGGGAAGCCGGGGGTGAAGGGGCCGAAATCCTTGCGATAGGCCGGTTCGGTCGAGAAGCTGATGACCGTGGTCGTCCGGCCGTGGAAGTTGTTCTCGCAGGCAATGATCTCGGCTTCGTCGGGGGCGATGCCTTTTTTCAGATAGCCCCACTTGCGGGCGGCTTTGACGGCGGTCTCGACGGCCTCGGCCCCCGAGTTCATCGGCAGGACCATGTCGAACCCGGCCATCTGACAGAGCTCCTTGGCCAGCATCGGCCATTGGTCGTTGCGGAAGGCCCGCGAGGTCAGGGTCAGGCGCCGGGCCTGGGCGATCAGGGCCTTGATGATGCGGGGGTGATTGTGGCCCTGATTGACGGCGGAGTAGGCGCTGAGGAAGTCGATGTACTTGCGGCCCTCGACGTCCCAAACCCAGATGCCCTTGGCCTTGTCGATGACGACGTCCAGCGGGTGGTAATTGTGGGCGCCGTACTTGTCTTCCAGGGCGATGTACTGCTTGGCGTTCATGCGCACTCCTTACGACCGATTGCGGGGGCGTTCCAGCCCCGCCGTCCCGCCGGAGGGGCGGGTTGGAGCGATTATACTATAGGAACAGGGGAGCGAGGAATGGAGCTCTTCGAACGCTTCGGGATCGAATGAAATCGGATTTTGATCGTGCGCCAAGCACCGGCGTCTACTCTGAAGCCGATTTCCCTCTCAATCGCAGCAAGCGCCGGCGTTGCCATTCTCGTTCTTTAGCCACGGGGGCCTCGGCATCGGCGGGATCGGCGGCTCGATGGATGGCCTGAAGGGCATACTGAGCGGCACCGATGGCATGCGTGCGGACATGCGCTGTCGCCACGGCTTGCCCCGCCGCACGGGCCGCGGAGCGGGCCGCGTTGTCCTCGCCGACATCGCGAGCCGCGGTATGAGAGGCCAGCGAAGCCTCGCGTATGACGGCCATCTTAAAATCGCCCGTGCGACGGACTCGTCCATATCGGCAAGTGAAAATTTGAATCTTTTCTTCGATGCTCTAAATTTCATGATGAATCCGCTAACCGATGCAAGGCTTGCCCGAAACGCTTCCGACTTTTTCTTAGCATCTTACCCACCCTGATCTCTACCCCACCTACCTTTGCAAAATCGTGCCCGATGCGTTTCCAACTTCGTTCTAATTGGCCTCTACCCCCCTGCCCCCCTACAGAGAGAGGGGGGAATCGTCAACGCATCGGGAAAGGTACGGAGAGGGCGGGATTCGAACCCGCGGTACACCTTGCGGCGCACACGCGCTTTCCAAGCGCGCTCCTTAAACCACTCGGACACCTCTCCGCGGAAAAAAGCGGTTCGAAGGTTGCCTTAAAGTACCAGAAACGGCCCGGCCGGTCAACGATAGGTGTTGATGATATCCTTGAGCATAGCGGCTGCGGTCCCGCGCGGATCGGACTTGCCGCCGGTGACGACGATCGTGCCCATGGAGTCGGTCAGGAAGGCGATGCCCTTGGCGGTTCCGGTGAGGCCGTGCAAGGGATGCGACGGCTCGACCGCGATCGGCCGCACTTCGGCTGCCGCCCGGCCATCCTTGATCGTCAGCCTTCCGAGGAGCTTGACGGCCTTCCCTTCCGATCGGGCCGCCGCCAGCATTTCGGCCGAAACGCCCCGGATGCCCTCGACCTTGATATCGGCCAGAGTGAGGCTCGTTCCGGCCGAGGCGTTGGCGATAAGCAGAAGCTTGCAGGCCGTATCCCAGCCGTCGATGTCCATGGAGGGATCCGGCTCGGCGATGCCCTGGGCCTGCGCCGCCGCCAGCGCCGAAGCGAAGGTCCCCCCCGCTTCGAGCCGGCTCAGAATGTAGTTCGTCGTGCCCGTCAGGATGCCGTCGATCCGCTGGATCTCGGCCCCGGCCAGCGAGATCGTGGCTATATCGAGCGTCGGCAGGGCGGCCGCAGTCGCGCCGCTGTATTTGAGGGCCAAGCCGCGAGCCGCGGCTTTCTCGGTCAGGTTTCGGAAATCGACGACCAGCGCCCCTTTGCTCGCGGCGGCGACATTCCAGCCGGCGTCCAGGGCTCGATGGAGGAACGCCAGCTGGGGAGCGCCGGTCCGCCAATCCGAGGGAGTGGCTTCGGCCAGGACGCCGCGAGACAGCCGCTTCAAAACCTCGTCCAGCTTCAGACCGGGGATCCACCCGGGATGAGACTCCAGCGGAGCGTCCCCCGCGGCCGTCAGAGCCTCCGCGTCGTCGCGACTTTCCGCCAGCCAGCCGCCCGTGCTGCGGAGGACGGCCTTCAAGTCCAGATCCAGGCCGTAACGTCGGGCGCATTCCATCCGTTTGTCGGCCAGGAGGCGGACGAAAGCCTTGCCGACGTTGCCGTATCCGGTCAGGACGATGGGGACTGATTTCATGGGCGTCGGCTCCGTTTGAAAACGATATCTTTGACGCTCGGCTCGAAGGGGATCTCCATCGCTTCGATGTCCCCCTTCCGGTCCAGGCTGAACGCGATCTTGTACTCGGCTCCCATCCAGTCGTTCTTCATCCGGAAGACGTCGTAGTGATAATGCTCCAGGACGAACGTCCGCTGGTGGAAGTCGGCCTTGAGGGCTCCGTCGGCCAGGGAAACCGAGATCGTCCCATAGGCGGGATGCTCGTATGCGCCGGCGTATTCGGCCAGGGCGTGGGACGGCGAGGTCCCGAGCTTGCGGTCCTTGTCGGGCTCGCGCTTGGCCTGTTCGGCGTCGGCCGCGGACTTGGCCGCCTCGTCGCGCACCCGCTGCATCCAGTCCACCGGCTCCAACCCGAGCAGACGGTCAAGAATATTGTAGGCCAAGGGGCCGTTCAGGGCGGTGTCTTCGAGATTGTTGAGCAGAACGACCCCAATTCCGTCCTGCGGCAGGAGGCCGACCATCGCCGAAAAGCCCATGATCGCCCCGCCGTGGCTGACCAAGAGATGCCCGCGATAGGAGCTGACGCGCCAGCCCATGCCGTAGGAGGCATAGAAAAGCTCGGCATAGCGGGGCGCATCGGGCACGACTGTCTGAGGGGCTTGGATCTGGGCCAATTGCTTCTCCGAGATCAGAGTCTTATCCAGCGCCTCGCCGTACTTGCCCTTGTTCAGGTTGGCGAGCATCCAGCGGGTCATATCAAGGACGCTCGAATTGATCGATCCCGCCGGGCCCAGGGCGTCGGCGCTATAGAACGGGAATTCGTCCACCTTGTCTTTGACCAGGGTGTACGACTTGGAGAAGTCAGCCGCTTTTTGCGAAACATCGGTCGAGAAGTCCGTCTCGGTCATGCCGAGGAGGTCGAGAATGCGGGCTTGGGCGAACGCTTCCCAGGACGAGCCGGCGATCGTCCCGACCAGATAGCCGGCGGTCATGACCATGAGGTTGTTGTACTGATAGACCTGCCGGATGTCGCGGCTGAAGTCGAGGAACCGCAGCCGCTCGAACATCTCGCGGCGAGTGAAGGGCGAGCGGATCCAGACGTGGTCGTGCCGGGGCAGGCCGGTGCGATGCGTGATCAGATCGCGCGGCGTCAGGCGCTCGGACGCGACGGGATCGGATAAGACGAAATCAGGAAGATAAACCCGGACGGGCTTATCCCAATCCAGCTTGCCTTCATCGGCCAGGATGCCCATGGTCGTTGCGGTGAAAGCCTTGGAGCAGGACCCGATCCCGAAAATCGTATGCGGGGTGACGGGAAGCCGGCCGGCGAGGTCGCGAAAGCCGAAGCCTTGGGCATAGACCAGGCGGCCGCCTTGGACGGCGGCGACCGCCAGGCCCGGGACTTTAAGCTCGGCCATGGCGCGGACGGCCAAGGCGTCGAAGCCCTTGAGAGCCTTGGGGACGGCGGGAGAAGTCGATTGGGCGGCAGGCAAAACAAGAGACGAAACCAAGATCAGGGAGAATCCGAAAAGAAGCACGGCCGACCGAATCGGAATCGTCCGAGGAACAAGCCTGGAAGGAGACATGGGCGGGACTCCAAGAGGAAGACAACGTTGGACAGATCGTCCGAAGCGCTCCCAGCGAGACCTAACTGGTCTCTACCCCCCTGCCCCCCTACAGAGAGACACTCGTCCGAGGTTCTTAGTCCCCGGACTAGTGCGGCGGAAACGGATCCCCTGAAAAACCAGGGGCCCCTGCCGCCGGGGGGGAATCGTCAGCGCTTCGGGAAAGGAACGGAGAGGGCGGGATTCGAACCCGCGGTACCCTTACGAGCACACCGCTTTTCGAGAGCGGCACCTTCAACCACTCGGTCACCTCTCCGCGCGAAAACTCCGGCGAAGCGCGCTCTATTATACAGAAATCAGGCTAAAAAGGAAGGCCGGGCATGAGCCAAAAACACGGCATGGGGGTCTCAAAATCGCCTCTTCTTCGATCCCCCGATATGGGAGCACGAGCCGGTTCAACGGATATGCAGCTCGTAGATTTCCTTTTCCTCGTTGTAGGCGAACCAGACGATCTTGTTCCCCTCGATGTCGTACTTCAACCCGTTGAGGAAGGCGGCTTCGAAATTCGGCGCCAGGGGGAATCGGAATTCTTTCTTGAGAATCTTCCCTTCAAGGTCCATAACCACGACTTCATACAACCCGTCTTTCTGGGCCGATGTGACGGCGTAGATCCGGCCTCCGTCTACTTTGAAGCTGATGATATCGGGGAAAAACTCCGGCACCACGGGATTCTTGCGGGAATAGATCGCCTCCCAATACTTGGAAGCCTTCCATTCCTTGACGATTCCATCGATGAAGCTTCCGGGCACCTTGACTCTGTCGATCGGGTGCTTGATCTCGCGGATGAGAGTCCCGCTCTCGTCAAAGATCGAGAAGGCGAAGCCCTTGCGAGAATCGGCCACGTAGATCCTGTTTTCGTAGACTATTAACTCCCCGTAGTCCCGGATAAGGAGCGCGTCGCTTTTTACCGTCTGCTCCGGACTGCCGGGAGCCGGCGGGGGCGGCGGTCCCGCCGGAAGATCGCCATAGAAGTCCCTCAGCCGCTTGAGGTCGGGACCGAAGATGCGTCCCGCCGGATCTAAAAGGGAGCCGTCGTTCTTGGATTCCATGGGGAAGCCGACGAAATTCGCGCCGACGGGAAGGAGTGGGTAGGGAGAGAGCAATCTCGGTAGATCGACCTGCCCCTGATAGATTCCTTCGAGTGAGAAGTATTGGAGCTTCGGGAAATCCGCGACGACCAGCTTCTCAGGGGCCGCAGCCATCCGACCGGGCATGAACCGGAATTCTCCCGGTCCCTGGCCGATCTTGCCAATCCGCGTCACCAAAGCGCCCGTCGCAAGATCGTAGACGAGGATATCCCTTTTATCGGAGATATAAGCCTTCCCTTTCTCGACGACGATTTGGCGGGGCGTTTCAAGCTCGGGCAGGGCGATGACGCGTTCCATACCGGCAGTGGGGCCGGAAAGGACGCTAGCCCCAACCAGGACGAGGCTTGAAATCCCGAATAGGAAAACAACAACCAAAAACAAACAGCGGAATTTTTTCATCCCAACCTCCCTACGAAACCTGCATTATTATAAACGATGGGAGGGGGATGAACAATACAACCAGTCCGCAATAAAACAATCCTTTGGAAAGCCGCGACCGGCCGCCAATGACTACGACCGGACCCGGCGGGCGCGGAAAAAATCCCGCAGCAGTTGGGCCGCCTCTTCCGCCAGGACGCCGGATTGGATCAGCAACCGATGATTGGTCTTTTCGATCGGGAAGCGGACGATCGACCGGACCGCCCCGGCCTTGAGATCGTCGGCGCCGTAGACCAGCCGGCGGATGCGGGCCTGGAGGATCGCTCCCAGGCACATGGCGCAGGGCTCGACAGTGACGAACAGCTCGCAATCGGTCAGGCGATAATTGCCCGCCCGCCGGGCCGCCAAGCGGAGGGCCACGATCTCGGCGTGGGCCGTAGGATCGTTCGTCGCGATCGGCCGATTGGTCCCCAGGGCGACGACGACCCCGGCCCGGACGACGATGGCCCCGACCGGCACTTCGCCCCTGCCGGCCGCCCGCTTGGCCTGGGCTAGGGCCAGCCGCATGAAGATCACGTCGGCAACGCTTGCTATCTTGGCTGGCATCATTCCAGCGCTATTCTATGCCAACCTGAAGCCTAAAAAATAGGTTCATCTCCCGACTCCGGGAAAATCCTCGTGGTTCGGGGTGCACCGTTGGGGGCGACGGCGCACCTCGGACCGCACATAATCCCCGATTTTCTCGACGATCGACGAGGCTGATTCCTAGTCTGCCATCGTTTTGGTTAGCTTTGCTGCTAGACGAAAATAAATCGGGGTTTATGTATACTGTACCCCTATTATGATTGAAACCCTGGAATGCCTGTCCTGCGGGAAAGCCTATCCTATCGATATCCATAATCCTTTTTGTCCCATCCACGGCTGGCCTCTGCTCGTCCGTTATGAGGCCAAACGCAGGCGGATCCGAAAATCCGCTGCATCGATTTATGAACGCTACGCCGAATTCCTCCCCTGGCACCGGTTCGACCCGGCCCTTTCCCTCGGCGAAGGCGGTACTCCCCTGCTGCCGCTTCACAACTTAGCGGACGATCTCGGCCGTCCCGGGCTCCTGGCCAAGAACGAGATGATGAACCCGACCGGGAGCTTCAAAGACCGTGGCACGGTCGTGGCCGTGGCTATGGCCCTCGAGCTGGGTTTTCGCAGCGTCGGAACGATTTCGACCGGCAACATGGCCGGCTCGACTGCCGCCTATGCCGCCAAAACCGGGCTGAAGTGCCTGATCTTCGTCAAGGCCGGCACCTCGCGCGAGAAAATCACCGCCGCCGCCGTGCATGGAGCCTCCGTGATCAAGGTCCGCGGGGATTACCCCACGCTCTTCCGGCGCAGCTTCGAAATCGGCCGTGCCAGGGGCATCTATTTCATGAATTCGGTCGATCCCTTCCGGATCGAGGGCTACAAGATCGCCGGGTACGAGATCTTTGAAAGTCTCGGCCCACGCGCTTTCGACGGCCACCGGGCGGTGCGGATCTTCGTCCCTGTCAGCGCGGGCGGTCACCTGATCGGCCTGATCAGGGCTTTTCTCGATTTGAAGGAGATCGGCGCCATTCAAGCCCTGCCCCGATTCATCGGCGTGCAGGCCGCAGGCTGCGCTCCCGTGGCCCAGGCTTTCGAGCAGGGTCGGGACACGGTCAAGCGATTCCTCCGCCCGCATACGATCGCCCACGCCATCTCCAACCCTTTCCCTCCCGGAGGCGATTTGGCTCTACGGATTCTGCGGGCGGGCAAAGGGACCATGGCCGCCGTCACCGAACGCGAGATTCTGCGGGCCCAGACGCAGCTGGCGGCCCGCGAAGGATTGTTCTGCGACCCGGCCTCGGCCGTAACCTTGGCCGCCGCGCACAAGTTGGGCCCGGGGCGCGGTTTCGACGTTTTGATCCTGACAGGATCGGGTCTTAAAACCGTGGAGGATGTGGACGCCAAGGCGTTGGACGTCAGCGAGCGGAACCTGGACGATCTGTGAAGCGCCCGTCTGCGTCTGGGCCGATTCAACTTTTCGGCACAATTGCCGTATAATAGATACGATATGTCGGAAAGCCCGCAAATCGACCGCAACGCGGGAACTGACGAAGCACGATGAAGGAGGAGGAATGCCCACCAATATCCCGACTTATGAGATCCGCATGCCCAAGATTCCCAAGAATCTGGTCAAGATCCTGATTCTCGTCGCCGTGGCAGTGTTTGTCCTGTACGGCGCCATCTACCAGGTCGCCCCGGACGAGATGGGGGTGATCCTCCGTTTCGGCAAGTTCGTCCGGACGAGCGAGCCGGGCTTGCACTTCAAATGGCCGCTGGGCATCGAAGCCCTGACCAAGGTGCCGGTCCAGCGCCAGCTCAAGCAGGAGTTCGGCTTTCGGACCACCCAGCCGGGCGTCCACTCACAGTTCGAAGTCACTGAAGACTCGGCCAAGGAAGCCATCATGCTGACCGGCGACCTGAACGTCGTCATCGTCGAGTGGATCGTCCAATACAAGATCAAGGACCCCTACAAGTTCTTATTTAAAATGCGGGATACCGAACAGACTTTCCGGGACATCAACGAGGCCGTCGTTCGCCGGGTCATCGGCGACAACGCCGTGGACGAGATCATCACCATCGGCCGAGCCCGCATAGCGGCCGATGCCAAGGTGGAGCTCCAGCAGCTCTGCGATCTGTATGAGATCGGCATCGACGTCAACCAGGTCATCCTGCAGGACGTCAACCCGCCCGAATCGGTCAAACCCTCCTTCAACGACGTCAATGAGGCTCTCCAGGAGAAGGAGCGCAAAATCAACGACGCCTGGGCCGAATACAACCAGGAGATTCCCAAGGCCCAAGGCGAGGCCGAACAGGCCATCCGGGCCGCCGAGGGCTACGCCACCGAGCGGGTCAACAACTCCCAGGGCGACGCCAGCCGCTTCACCCAGGTCTACCGCGAATACGTCAAGGCGCCCGCGGTCACCCGCAAGCGGCTCTATCTCGAGACGATTAACGAGGTCATGAGCAAGATCGAGAAGAAGTTCATCATGGACGACAAGTCGCGGGGGATTCTGCCCCTGCTCAACCTCAACCAGGAGGTGAAGAAGTGAGCGCCCGGATGCGGAACATCCTCCTCATCGGCCTGGGCGCGATCGCCCTGATCGTGCTGACCGGCTCCATCTACATCGTCAGCGAGACCAACCAAGTCGTCGTGACCCAGTTCGGCGAGCCGATCGGCGGCACCGTGACCAAACCCGGCGTCCACTTCAAGATGCCGTTCGTTCAAAAGGCCAACTACTTCGAAAAGCGCTGGCTGGAATGGGACGGCGACCCGAACCAGATTCCGACCAAGGACAAGAAGTACATCTGGGTCGACACCTACTGCCGCTGGCGGATCAGCGACCCGCTGGTCTTCTTTCAGCGCGTCGGCGACGAGCGGGGCGCCCATTCGCGCCTGGACGACATCGTCGACGGCGAGACCCGCAACATCATCGCCAAATTCGACCTGATCGAAATCGTCCGCTCGACCAACCGGCCGTTCGAGATCTCCGAAGACTCGGCCCTCCAGGATTTCTCGGAGGTCACGGCCAAAATCGAAACCGGCCGCGAGAAGCTTTCGCAGATCATCCTCGAGGACGCGGCCAAGATCACGACCCAGTTCGGCGTCGAGCTCAAGGACGTCCGGGTCAAGCGGGTCAACTACGTCGAAGAGGTCCAGCGCAAGGTCTTCGACCGGATGATCGCCGAGCGGAAACGGATCGCTTCCAAGTACCGTTCCGAAGGCGACGGCAAAAGCGCCGAGATCCGGGGCCAGAAAGAGAAGGAGCTGAAACGGATCCAGTCCGAAGCCTACCGTAAGGCCCAGGAAGTCAAGGGCAAGGCCGATGCCGAGGCGACCCGGATCTACGCCGGGGCCTACAACCTCGATCCCGAGTTCTACGCCTTCATGAAATCGCTCGACA
Organism: Candidatus Aminicenantes bacterium; assembly: GCA_026393855.1. Taxonomy (NCBI): domain Bacteria; phylum Candidatus Aminicenantota; species Candidatus Aminicenantota bacterium. The sequence goes on along the minus strand of JAPKZJ010000066.1, from coordinate 8,468 downwards.
CTTACCGGACCAGCCTGACCAAAGAAACCGTGCTTCTCCTGGGAACGGACAGCGAGTTTCTAAAGTACCTGAACAACAGCACTATCCGGTAAAGCCGGTAGCGAACGGATTTTCTCAAGGGCGCGGCACCCGCCGCGCCCTTTTTTTATCGCTTAGACGAGAAAAGCCCGGTTGGGGAAGAGCGCCGGCGTGCCGCCGGTGTGGAAAAAGACGATCTTGGCGTCCGGCTTGAAGAACCCGCGGGCGATGAGATCCATCAGGCCGATGAAGGCCTTGGACGTATAGACCGGGTCGAGGACAATGCCCTCGGCCCGGAAGACGCGCCGGATGACCTCGGCCACTTCGCGGTTGACGATCCCATAGCCGTCGCGGATGTAGTCGTCAAAGACGAGGACGTCCTCCGGGGCAACAATCGTTCCCGTCCCGAGTTCGCGCTCCGTCGCGACAACGACTTCGCGAACGATCCGGGAAAACGAATCCTTGGGATCGGAAACGCTGATGCCGACGACCCGCGTCTGCGGCGCCAACGCCCTGGCGCCCAGAAGCAATCCGGCCTGGGTCGAGCCGGAGCCGGTGGAATGGACGACCGCGTCCGGTACGAATCCCGCGGCCCGGGTTTGGGCCAGCATCTCGGCGAAAGCGTCGACATAGGCGACGGCCCCCAGCGGCCGATCCATATCCGCCGCCGGGACCGAGCCGCCGACGGGGATCACGTAGACATTCTTGCCGGCCGCCCGGAATTCCGCCGCGACGTCTTCGGCCGCGGCCAGCGCGGTGGCCTGGGTCACCAGCTTCCCGCGGCCCGCCTCCTTGAACCGGATGTCGGCCCCCAGCAGGCGATCGAGCAGGATGTTGCCGTCCGGTTCAGGCGGGAGGTCGTAGGTTTTGAAAAGGACTAAAACCGGCTGGACGCCGTAGCGGACGCAGGCCGCCGCCGTCAGCATGGCCCAGTTCGATTGCAGGCTGGCCCAGGTGACCAGGACATCGGCCTTCTTGGCCAGGATGTCCGGCAGGATGAATTCGAGCTTGCGCGACTTGTTGCCGCCGAAGGCCATCCCGGTCAGATCGTCGCGCTTGATCCAAATCTCCGGCCCGCCCAGCTCGGCCGTCAGCCGGGCCAGCTTGCGGATCGGCGTCGGCCGGTGGATCAGCTCGACCCGGGGATATGCTGCGAGGCGGCCATATAGATTGAGTGGATCGGGATTCAAGTTCGTTTACTCCGAGACTCGATATTGCTCACGATCGGTAATCTCCTTAAGAATTTTTTTGTCGAGTGTCCATAGCTTGGCCGAGACGGAGCGGGCTGCGACGATGATGAAGGCATCGATCAGGCCCAATCCTTTGCCGATCCATCCGGACTCCCCCGAAATCCGCCCCGCCTGGATCCAAAGTCCGGCCTCCGCGGTTTTGGGCAAAGCGGCCCAATACTCGGCTAGTATTCGACGTTCCGCATCATTTCGCGCGCCTTGCATCAGCTCGCCGAAAATCGCCTCCAAAGCCAGGATCCGGCCATCATCCAGCAGGCTTTTCATCAAGGGAGCGACGTCGGGATTCCCTCGCAGAAATTCGATCCAGATCGAAGTGTCGGCGATGATCATCGGGTCCGGTTGGCCTCGCGCAGCGAATCGGCGGTTGTCCCATGCGCGAACTCAAAAGGGGATTTCCCGACCTGCGCGTTGAGCTCTCGGATTTTCCGGGTATTGACCCATTCTTCCAAGGCCCGGATCAGCGCTTCGGTCAAATTGCGCCCTCCGGCCAGCAGCCGGACGTCCGCAACTAATCGGTCGGGAAGAATCGTCGTAACTTTCATACGATATTATATACGATGGCTAATCGTATTTGTCAAGGAGTGCAGTGAACAGCGTTTAGAGCATTCAAGAAATCCGGGATTACATATGGTGCCCTCATATTCTCGCGAATATGAGGACCGCTACCCCGGCACGCCGATGGCGCTCCGGGGCGGAAGCCGGAGCCTGCCCCCCCCAATTTCCAAATAGGGATGTACGTATACTGTACCTCTATTTCTTGCCGCGCAGACTGTCGGACAAGCGGGCCGCCCAACCCCGCACCTTTTCGCCGTGGACGTAGAAGACCGGCACGACGAACAAGATGGCCAGCGAAGACGTGACCAGGCCGCCGACCGTGCACAGCGCCAGCGAGGTCCAGATCTGCCGCTTGGCGGCATCGGCCACGATGAGGAGCATCGGCAGCATGCCCAGCACGGTCGTCCCGGTCGTCATCAGGATCGGGCGGACGCGGTCTTGCGTCCCCTGCACGGCCGCTTCCAGAAGCGGCGTTCCCCTCCTCCGTCTTAAGTTAATTTGGTCGACGAGGAGGATGGCGTTGTTGACGACGATGCCGTTGAGCAGGATGACGCCGATATAGGCCGAGACGTCGAAAGCCCAGCCGGCCACGATGAAAGCCACCCAAACGCCGATAAGCGAAAGCGGCACGGCCAGCAGGATGAAGAACGGTTGGATGAACGATTCGTAGAGCGCGGCCAGGATCATGAAGATGATGACCAGCGAGACGCCCAGGGCGACGAAAATCTGCTTCTTCTCTTCGGTCGTCATCCGATAGCCCTGGTCCATCTCGGCCTTGAATCCGGGCGGCAGGCTCAAGCTGGCGAAGATGCCCTTGCGGTAGCGCTCCTCCGCCTTGGCCGGGCCGCGGAACTCCCAGAGCAGGGTCAATTGGAATTGCTGGTTCTCCCGGTCGATGGACCCGGCGATGGGGATCTCCTCGTGGGTCGCGATCTCGCCCAGCCGCAGGTATTCGCCGCCCCTGGTCCGGACGAGGGTCTCCTGCAGGGCGCGCAGGTCCAGCGTCTCGGCATCCGGGAACTTGACGCCGACCGCAATCTCCTTGCCGCCGGAGATGATGCGGGCCGGACGGCCGAACTTGCCCTGGATCAGTGTCTGCAGGTGGTAGTAAAGAGTCAGCGGATCAACATCGTACTTGCGGAGGGCCGCCTTGTCGATCTTGAGGATATTCTCGAAGGTGTCTCCGCGGTACCAACCCCAGCGGCTGGACGAGGTTTGGACCTCCTTGACCCGGGGATTGCGTTTGAGGGTCTTGGTCAGGTCGGCGGTGATCTCCTTGAGCTTCTTCAGGTTGTAGCCGGTGAATTTGATCTGCGAACCGAACATCGTCCCGGTGCCCATGCTCGAGGCGTAGGAGTTCTGGTCGAACCCGCTGACATAGAGGTTCATCCCGGCAAACTGGGTGGCCAGCTGGATGAGCTCCTCCTTGAGCATGTACGGATAGGCCGACCGCTCGATCTCCGGCGGGAACTCGATCCGCAAGTAGGCCTGCTCCATCATGACCCGAGTGTTCATGTCCGTGGCGTAGGGCTGCTCCAGCACCTTGGACTCGAAGGCCCGAATGGCTTCGTCCGTCCGGGAGATGTCCGTCCCGGCCGGCAGGCCGATCTGGATAACCAGGTACTCGTGCTGGGTCCAGCGGAACCATTCGCCGATGGAGACTTCCGACCGGAACCACTTGTACGTCCCCCCCAGGATAAAGGCGACGACCAGAAGAACCTCGAGCGGGCGGCGGATAAGGAAGCGGAGCCAGCGCCCTTCGCCCCTGGCCTTGGGCGGTTTGGCCTTTTTCTTCCCATCGCCTAACAAGCGCGGCGCCAGGGCCGGGATCAGTGTGTAGGACACCACCAGGGAGGCCAGCAGGGCCGAGGTGATGACAATGGCCAGGGGCAGGTAGTAGATCTTGAGCTTGCCCTGGAAAAACGGAAAGCTGCAGAACACCGCCACGGTCGTCAGCGTCGAGGCCAGGACGGCGACGAAGACCTCTTTGGGGCCCTGCACGGCCGCTTCCTTGGGCGACATCCCCCGCTCCCGCAGACGCAGGATGTTGTCGAAGACGACGATCGAGTTGTCCACGAACATCCCGAAGCCCAGGGCCAGGGCGCCCAGGGTCAGCATGTTCATCGAAACCTTGAAGAGGTAGATCAGGTTGAAGGTGATGACGACCGAGAAGGCGATCGACGACAGGATGAGCAGCGACGGCTTGACCCGCCGCAGGACGGCGAAGACCAGGATGAAGATGATGACCGTGATCAGCCCGGCCAGGCGGTAGAGATCGGCCAGGTTCTTGCGGATCTCCTCGCTCTCGTCGTCCACCGGTTTGAAAGCCAGATCGGAGGGCAACTCCTTCTTGATCCGCTCCAAGGCGGCTTTGACCTGGGCGGCGACTCGCAGGGTGTTGGCCCCCTTCTCCTTGGTCAGGGTCAGGCTGACGGTCGGCTGGCCGTTGATGCGGTGGATGCTGTAGATCTCGCCGTAGGAGATCGCGACTTCGGCCACGTCCCGGATGCGGAGCGGATGACCGCCCAGGTCGGCCACGATCGTGTCCCGGATCTCCTGCAGGCTGTCGACGGCGTCGGCGTACTTGAAGAGGTATTCCTGCTCGCCCTTCCGGACCCGCCCCGTAGGGTAGGTCCGTAGTCGCTGGGATAAAGCCGAGTTGACCTGCAAGGGCTGGAGGTTATAGGCCTTCATGGCCTTCTTGTCCAGGATAATCTTGACCTCGGCTTCCGCGCCGCCCAGGATCTCGACCTTGGAGACGCCCTTGATCGAGCCCAGCCCGAACTCCAGCTTGTCGTTGACCATCTCGCGCAGGCGCTGCAGCGAGTACGGCCCCGAGATGGTCATGCTCAAGAAGGGGTTGACCCGGAAATCGTCGGGCACGTAGGGCTGGACCGTGGGCCGCACGCCGGCCGGAAGCAGGCGGCGGGTTTTGGCCAGCTCCTCCCGCAGGGCCAGCAGGGCAAAGTCCATATTGGTCTTGGGATCGAACTCCAGCGTGATCAGGCTCGACCCGATCTGCGAGGTCGAGGTGACCTTAGTGACGCCTTTGACGGTCGCGCAGGCCTCCTCCAGGGGCGAGGTGACTTGCGTCTGAACGATCTCGGGCGGAACGCCCTGCCAGGGGGTGCTGACATCGAGGCGGGGGAACTCTTCCTTGGGGGCCAACTCTAGCGGGGTATTGATAAAGGAATAGATTCCCAGCACGAGCAAGGCGACGAAGATCATCGCCGTAGCGACCGGGCGCTCGATCAGGGACTTCATGACCGCTTCCGTTTCTCCACGGCTTCATACATGACCGGGATGAGGATCAGAGTCAGCAGGGTCGAGAAGGTCATGCCGCTCAACACGACGACGCCAAGCGGCCGCATCAGCTCGCCGCCGCTTTCCAAACCAACGGCCATCGGCAGCAGCCCGAAGATCGTGGAAAAGGAGGCGATCAGGATCGGCCGCAAGCGGGTCATACAGGCTTCGTGGACGGCCGGCCGCAGGGCCTTGCCCTGCTTGCGCAGGAGGTTGGCGTAGTCGACCTCGACGATGGCGTCGTCCACGACCAGCCCGATCAGGACGACCAGCCCGATGATCGAGATGACGTTGATCGTCTGGCCGGTCAGCAGCAGGGCCACGATGGCGCCCGCCACACCCATCGGGATGGTGAACATGACCAGCAGAGGATGGAGCAGCGACTCGAACTGGGCCGCCATGATCATATAGGTCAGGAGCGCCGCCAGCAGAAGAGCGAAGATGAGACTTTTAAACGACTTGTTCATCTCCTCCCGCTCGCCGCCGATGACGATGCGATAGTCCGAAGGCAGCTCGATCGACTGGGCCGCCTTCTCCACGGCCGGAGCGGCCTGGCTGATCTTGGTCCCGCGCAGTCCGGCCGTGACCAGGACTTCGCGGCCCTGATTCTCCCGCCGAATCTCCTTGGGACCACGGACGATCTCGGCCGCCACGAGCTCGCGCAGCGGGATGAGCTTGCCCTGCAGGGGGTAGGGCTCGTCGAGCAAGGCGTCGATGTTGCGCTGGGTGGCACCCTCGAGGCGAACCAGGATGTCGTACTTCTTCTCCATCTCGTTGAACTGGGTGGCGACGCGGCCGCGCACCGCCCCGACGATGAAGTCGCCGATCCCGGCCGGAGTCAGGCCGGCGTACTTCTCCAGGGCGTCGCGGCGCACCGAGACCTTGAACTCGGGCTTGCCTTCGCCCCAGTTGCTGGCGACGTCGACGATCCCGGGGATCTTGCGCAGCTTGACCATCAAAGCTTCGGAGAGCTCGCGCAGCCGCTCCAGGTCGTCGCCTTTGATCCGCAGGCCGATCTCGGCCGCGCTGAAGGCCAGGAATTGCGACAAGGTCGTCTGTTCGCGGGTGACCGAATAGGAGACGTCGGGAAACGCCGTCAGCCGGCGGCGCAATACTTCCAGCACGCCGTCGAGTCGATCGGGACGGTTAACCTCAACGAACAGCCGGGCGGAGTTGAGGGAGACGTCGGGATCGGCGCTTTCCAGGCCCGAGACGAGGCCGACCTGGGCCATGACCGCCTTGACTTCGGGCCGAGGCTTCAGCTCCCCTTCCAACAGGGAGGCGATCTCGGAGGTCTGCTCGAGCGAATAGTCCACGGGCGCTCGAAGGCTCATCTCGAACGTATTGGTGTTCAGCTTGGGCATCAGCTCGCTCTTGAGGAAAAAACCCAGTCCGAAAGTGATGCCGAAGAAGACGATCGACCAGCCCAAGATCGCTCTCTTGTGATCGAGGCTCCAGGTCAAAGCGCGGCTATACCAAGCGACGAAGCGGGTATAGAAGGCGTTGAAGCCGCGAAACACGATAGCGAGCACCGGCTTGATCGGCCAGTAGACGAGCTTGGCCAGCAGAACGACGGCCTGAGCCAGCCAGCTGAAGACGAAATCCAGGACGAAGCCGACGCCCCGGACAATGATGTAGAAGACCCAGCGCAGGCCGAAGATCGGAAGCAGCAGCCAGCCGATCGGCGATTTCGGCTTGGTCCAACGAGGCCGCGAAGCATTTTTCTCCCTTAGGGTTGCGTCCATGCCGGGGACGCGGAAGGTGCGCGACAGCAGGGTCGGCAGAAGCGTCAGCGAGACGAGCAGCGACATGAGCAGCGAGATGGTCACCGTCAGGGCCGTATCTTTAAACAATTGGCCGGAAACGCCGTGGACATAGATAACCGGGAGGAAGACGACGACCGTCGTCAAGGCCGTCGCGACGACCGCGCCGGCTATTTCCCGGGTCCCGTCGTAGGCGGCCTGGGCGTGGCTCTTGCCCAGGCTCCGGTGGCGGAAGATATTTTCGGACACAACGACGGCGCAGTCGTCGAGCATGCCCACCCCCAAGGCCAGGCCGCCGAGCGACATGATATTGATGGTGATCTTGCTGAAGAAGAGCAGGCTGAAGGTGCCGATGACCGAGATGGGGATGACCACGTCGATGATCAGCGGCGTCTTCCACTCCTGCAGGAAGATGAGCAGGATGAGGAAGGCCAGGATGCCTCCCTGGATAAGCTCGTCCCGTACGGCTCCGATGGCGTCGCGGATCGAGCGGGCCTGCTCGTTGACGACCCGGATGTCGATGCCCTGGGTCTCGCGGCGGATTTGGTCGAGCACCTCCTGGGCCAGCTTGGTGACCTTGACGGTGTTGGCTCCGGACTCCTTGCGGACCAGCAGCCCGATGCTCTCTTTTCCGTCGATCCGGGTGAGGCCCTGGCGCTCCTTGATCCCGTCCTCGACCCGGGCGATGTCGCGCAGGCGCACAACCCCGCGGTCGGCCGTCGTCTTGATGGCGATCTCGCCGATCTCCGCCAGCGACTCGAACTCCCCCACCACCCGGAGAGCGTATTTGAACGTCCCCTTGCGGATCGTGCCGCCCTGCAGGTTGCTGTTGAAGGCGTTGATCCGCGCCGCCACGTCGGAGACCGTCAGGCCGTACAAGCTGAGCTTCTGGGGATCCACTTCGATATGGATTTCCCGCTCGACGCCGCCGGTGATCTCGGCCGCACCGATGCCTTCGACCTGCTCCAGGCGCGGCTTAACCAGCTCCTCGGCGAACTCCTTGAGCTCCAGCAGGCTGCGGGCGCCGGTCAGAGCCAGCGTCATGATCGGCTTGCTTTGCGGGTCAAGCGCGATGATGGTCGGATTCTCGGCGCCTTCGGGCAGCGCATCGCGGGCGTTGTCCAGCTGCTCGCGGGCGTGGAGCATGGTGAAGTCCATGTTCGTGCCCCAATCGAACTCCAGGGTCATATAGGAGACGCCTTCCTTGGAGATTGACTCGACCCGGCGCAGGCCCGGGATTCGGCTGACGGCGGACTCGAGGGGCCGGGTGACGAGAGTCTCCATCTCTTCCGGAGCGACGCCGGTGAAGCGGGTCACGACCGACAAACGCGGATAACTGATGTCGGGCAGAAGATCCACACTCAGCTCGCGCAGCGAGACGACGCCGAGCAAAATCACGGCCAGATAAAGCATGTAGATGGTCACGGGCCGGTCGACGGCGGCGCGGATGATTTTCATGATGACATCCTCAAGAAATAATAGGGGGACAGATAATAGAGGCCCTGTGTATGCAATTCACTATTTCGGGCTTCGATTGCGTTCATCGAACAATCCTGATTCACGGACGATCTCCCTTGGG